>JAGGSM010000236.1 GCA_021159105.1 Candidatus Bipolaricaulota bacterium | reverse complement strand
TACTTGACGTAATCAATCTGGCTCCGAAGGCAGTCCCGATACTCCTTGGTGTACAACCCTATCTGTGCAAAAGCGCCCGCCTTTCTTGCCTCTTGGTAGTTGCCGCGTTCCTCCAGCACCATGGCGCGCACGAACTGATCGGCCGGAGCGAGATCCTTCAACGGCGATCCCAGCAGCTTCCGTTCGATCTCAGGGTGCTCGTGAAGATATACGTTCAATCCACTCTCGGATTCCTCCCACAGGTCGTGGCGCTGCAGGTCAGGGGTGAGGAAGATTCCGATCCCTTCCTGTACCGGATAGATCGCGCCGCAGGATGCGCAACTTGCTTCCGCTTGTTCAATGTGATCCCTATTACGTTTCTCGATCGTCCAATCGAGCTCCCCGTGACAAACGGGACATTCCAGCATCGGTACCAAGTATTCGTGCATCGCGACCACCTTCCCGATCTGTTCTGAGCTCTCCACATTGTACTCCATTCCGCTTGGGCTCCAAACAAACGGGCTCATACTGCAGCGTGTCGCCGTGTTGCCTGTGAGGATCTTCGTGTCTTCTCGTGACTTCGGTGACGGAAAGCTATAGTTTCAGTGTTTTTATTGTTAACAATGAGAGAGGGGAATGGATGTTCCCAGTGAAATAGGGGGTTAGGCCACGAGAACCACGAGTGTTGGCCCACCTTGTGGGTGGGGAGGTTCGCTTGGCAGAGAGCTCACCATTTGCGCTGTAGTCAGACCACAAAAAGCACGACAGTGTACTCCCACCGCGGCTCCATCCCTCGTACTTCTCCCACGCTAGGGAGAATGACGTTGCGGGCAAGCTGCAACGTTAAGAAGAGCGTGATGTCCAAGAAGGTACAAGCATGAAACGGGAAAGGAGTGAGCATAGCGGTTAAAATGCATGCTCACGAAAGGAGAATAACTATGCAGCATGTCATATTCGAAGGTCTGCCAGCAGCGGGGAAGAGCGAGATGCTGTCCCTGCTAGCTCGGTTCTATCCACAGAGCGTGGTCGTTCTGCCGGAGTTAGTTAAGGAGGTCGCCACGCGGGATGAGATAGATATCTTCTCGCAGCGCGACCGTCTGACTGAGGCGATCATCGCCGAGATTCCGCGCCGGAGAGAACAGGTCGAGCGTGCGATCGCAAGCGGGAAGTTGTGCCTGGAGGAATCACATCTTGGGGTTCACCTGGCCTACGCGCACGCCCTCGGCGATAGGGGGTTCATCGAGGCGTATCAAGATGTCGCATCTGCCCTCCCCCAGCCGGATGCCTACGTCCGTTTGGATATCCCGATCGAGCTGTCCCTCCTGCGACAGGAGGCGCGGAACACGCCCCGCTTCTTCATCGACAAAGAGCACTTGAAGGCGATGCTCACCGCCCTTCAGCGCTGGCACATCGAACATCTGACGAACCTGATCACCATCGACGCCGACCGAGAGGCATCATCATTCCTGGCAGAGGTCGAGCGGATGCTTGGTCTTGAATACATGTCCGCAAAGGCCCCCCTCGATGACACGTTCGACATCATCTTGCTCCTCGGGCGGCCCGCAGCAGGGAAGAGCGAGTTCATCGACTTCATGCACAAGACCCCTATCGCCCAGCGGGCCAGGGACTACCACATCGCCCCGTTTGAAGCGGTTGACGATTTCCCTATTCTGTGGGAAAAGTGCGTGGAGGATGATCTGTGGGAGTCGATGGGAAAAGAGCGCCTCTACTCGCGCCGCGCGGAGGGAAACTACGCAATAACGAACAGCGACATGTGGGAATTTCTAATCCGCAGGCTCAGCCAGCGGGTCGATGAGATCATCTCCCCGAAGGGGGCACTGGCCAGTAGGAGCCTGATCATCGAGTTCGCCCGCGGTGGGGAGCGCGGCTACACCGATGCTTTCTCTCAGCTTTCACCGCAGATCCTGAAGCGCGCGGTGATCCTGTACGTCAGTGTATCCTTTGAGGAGTCCTGGCGAAGAAACGTCGCCCGCTACGATGAGAAAAGGAAGAGCGGTCTGTTGACACACTCAGTTCCGCGCGCGGAGATGGAGGCGACGTACGGGATCGATGATTGGTTTGAAATCGCGCGCGAGCCACATGGAACGATCACCGCGCAAGGAATAGAGGTGCCCTACGCAACGATGAACAACGAACCGGAATCGAAGGATCCACAGATCCTTGGACCGCGCTACAAGGCGGCGCTCGATGAACTGTATTCCCTGTGGAAGAGGAAGCGTCCGCGGTGAAGACTATCTCTTCTCTTTCTCGGCGTACATGTTGCTATCGGCAATCTTCAACAGTCGCGTTAGCGAGAAGTCCTTATCCGAGGTCCACGTGGCCCAGCCTATGTCTATCCCTATCCTGACTTCGGGAACGTTGGCGCTGCTCCACTCGGAGACGATGCGCCGCAGGCGTTCAGCGAGAGCCTCAACCTGCACTCCGGTTTCTGGGAGGATGATGAGGAATTCGTCGCCGCCATAGCGAATCACCCAATCACTCTCACGAACCTGTTCTTGCACAAGCCGGGCCACGTTGCGAAGGATTCGATCTCCCTCTTGGTGTCCGAGTTGGTCGTTCACTCGCTTGAAATTGGTTAGGTCTGTCATCATGATGGTGAACGGCCGCTTGTACCGCTGCGAGCGTTTCAGCTCTCGCTGAATGGACTCATCGAAGTAGTGTCGGTTGTACAGATCGGTGAGTGGATCACGAAACGCTTTCTCTCTTAGGAGCTCTTCTGTGTGCACACGTTCTGAGATATCGAGGATATTCAGCATGAGAGCCGGTGCTCCTTCATAATCCATCGCCAGGGACTGCAAGTGTAGCCAGATTGTGCCTCCGTCTCCGCGAATGCCCCTTGTCTCCAGATCGCCTGGTGATGGGTTTTCATCGCCCTTACGCAAGGCGATGCGGTCGTCAGGAGAGAACAGCTGCCACCATGGCTCCATGGCAAACAGTTCATCGCGCTCGTATCCAAAGAGCGCCAGCGCCCGATCGTTGGCATAACGCACACGCCTCTGTTGGACAATGAGAACTCCCGTCATGGCATTGTCGGTGAGAAAGCTGAAAAGCTTGTGCCTTTCAATCATATTCTCTCTCTGTTGAGCCTCGACAAGCGCGATCGCGGCAACAGAGGTCAGGTTCTCCAGCTCACGCAACTTGGATGGGGTTGGCCTTCCTCCATCGCGTGGATCATCCACTGACACCTGCCCGATGATCCCATCGTTTAGCCGACAGGGAATCAGTAAGAGGTCTCCCGCGCGCCAGCCGTGCGGGCTGATGAATCGCCGCCTGCTGGGAATACGCGGGGCCACGGAGAAGGGAACGCTCCCCGCTGGGATGTAGTATGAATTGCTGATGCGAAACGATGGCCTGTACTTGTCCCCTCGGATAATTCCTCCACTGGCTATAAACAGGCGGATTGTTCGCTGATCATTACTTGTCAAACCTTCTGTCGCGAAATCGAGCACGTGGGCAGTGGAATCAGGGGCTGGTGTAATCGCCTGGTCATAGAACGAAACAAGAACGCGCCTGTAAGGAGAGTGCTGGACTACGCTACTGGCAAGTTCCTCAAGTATTTCCTTGATCATTCCCTTTGATCCTCGCCAAACCAACTCGCTTGGATCATCTGCCCCCTGTTGCCCGTTGCTGAGAGAACATACCACACTCGCTATCTCCAACGCAAGTGGGAAGGGAGAACGGACGCTTGTCTTCAATCTTGCAGAAGGAGTTCCTTCTGCGGGTGAGAATGCAGCGTAGAATAACGAGAGGAGGTACGCTCATGGAACTGGAAGAATGGCTACGCCTTTACCAGGCTCTCAGCACAACTGCTGGGGTGAAAGAACGTGGGTACTGGACGATCGCGGGGATCTTCCTGCTGGCCAACTGCCTCTTGATCTTCCCTCTATCTCTGTTTCTCTTCTCCTACGAAGTCTTGGAAGGGCGGTTCTTCATCACAGTCCTTGCAGGGATCGGTCTCCTCGTGTGCATTGCTTGGTCGCTAAGCCAGAGGCGATCCACGCAGGAAATCGAGCATGTCTCTGGACTACTGCGTAGCATCGAAGGTCAGTTCGCTGGAGGAGACTTTCACCGCAGCTTGCATAAGCTCCTTGCAGGAGAAGAAGTATGTATTCCCTCAACATCATGGAAGTGCAAGGAGTGGCATCCGGAAGTGGCTCACATGGGACCTGCAACCCGTTTGTTGCCGCGTGTTTCGATCTCCCTCCTGCAGGTGGTGTTTCTCCTCGCCTGGGCGACATTGGCTACCGTGCCCTGGATCATCTGACGCCAATACACTGAAGACGTCGTCTGTGCTGATCGTAGCAAGCAGCCGATCTATTCGGGCAATTCCTGCCAAACCTACAAGTGTCTTCTCACTTGACCTCGTTGGTCAGCTGGATACACAACCAGCAGATTGCCTCAGCAGGGCTACTCCTTGCTTTCGAAATGCTCAAACGCGTCGATGATGTCCAGGTAGACTCCGTCGAATCCTGCATCGATGATCCTCTTCAGGTATGAGTCGTCGTTGCCATAGATGATGCGCTGCCAATCCGGGTCCCAGTAGCGCACCTCGTAGTTTCCCTCCCAGTTCGGGTTCTCCGTTTCCAACCATGTGGGAGGATCGGCTTTCCACTCAGGCTTCCAGTAGTAGCGATAGTCCTCAGCCTCACCGATGCTCATGTAGGCAATCACCAGCCTCCTGCCGCCGTCCTCTTTCACCTTGAGAGAGGTGACGGCGTCGCGCGAAAGTGAGACCCCGTCATCGTCGAACAGATCGATGATCGCGATATCGTAGTTTGTATCCCTAATCGCGTTCAGGAAGGCCGCCCTGTTGGAGAATCCTCCTGGGTTGATCAGGTAGAGGAAGTTCTTCGCGTCCTCTAGCGAGGTTATGCCATCGCTGTTCTCACCGATTGGCCCAGCCGGATAGGCCGGTATATCATCCAGGTTGCGCTCATCTGCTGCGAAGGAAATGTACCCGCGCTCGGCGCTTCGCGCGTAGGAATCATCGACGTACGCGTGTCTCTCGCAGTAATCTGTGATGAGGACAGCCAGACCCTGCGCTCTTGCTAGATCCATGAACGGGAGCCACTGCGCCGTGACCTCGCGTGGGGTACGCACGTCGTTGTCATCGTACCCGTAGAACAGGTCCTCCCTCTCGATTCCGTTGATCGAGGCGATGTATTCCTCCGCCGGCCTCCCCATGGCCGTCCCATCCACAGTTAAAAGCTCGTGCCCGTTCTGCGGGATGATGAGAAACGAGGGATCGATCGCCTTCGCGTAAGAGCTGATCCCCTCGACGAACTCGCGCATCGCCTCCCTGTAGTCCATGGGTAGATCCCCCGGCGGATGGGCGCAGGAGTGCGCCCATGCGCCGACCGACATGCTCAGCAGCAAAAGCAGATATACCAGGTTTCTCTTCATCTTTTCACACCGCCTGCAGTGGATGTCACCAGTTTACAAGCGAGCGGACGAAAAAGCATGCCCGCCACTGCTGTATAATCGTCCTACCGAGGTGAAGATGAACTTTCTGAAAGAGCGCAGGCGGAGGAGGATCGAACAACAGGAGTTCCCGGCCGCGTGGCGGGAGGTCATCGAGCGCAACGTCCCCTTCGTCGGTCACCTCCCGTCCGCCGACCGGGAAGAACTGGAGGGGCACGTTCAGGTCTTCCTGGACGAGAAGCACTTCGAGGGAGCGGGCGGGCTTGAGATAACCGACGAGATCAGGGTGACGATCGCAGCGCAGGCGTGCCTCCTTCTGCTGCACCGCGCGACCAATTATTACCCAGGCCTGTACTCGATCATCGTCTATCCCAGCGCTTATGTCGCGCCGCAGAAGGTGCAAGAGGGGCAGGGGATCATCATAGAGGGGATGCAACCGCGGCTGGGAGAATCGTGGACGAGGGGAGCGGTCGTCCTCTCCTGGGAGGATGTGCTCGCCGGAGCGGCGGACATACACGACGGGCACAACGTCGTGATCCACGAGTTCGCCCATCAGCTCGACGCCCAGGACGGATCGATGGACGGAGCGCCGATCCTCTCCGATCACTCGATGTACGCCACCTGGGCGCGCGTACTTGGACAGGAATACGAGCGCTTGCAACAGGATACTGCCCTTGGCAAAGTCACGCTGCTCGATCAATATGGGGCGACAAATCCCGCCGAGTTCTTCGCCGTGGCCACTGAATTCTTCTTCGAGAAACCACGGCAGCTCCGAGCGCAGCTCCCGCAGCTCTACAGCGAGCTACGTCGCTACTACAAGCAGGATCCGGCGGAGCTACCGCAGTGAGAAAAGATCATTTACAGTAGCCGGCGCAATACATCCAGCAGACGGCCCAGTTGCTCCCGCGTGTGGGTGGAGAATAACGTGATCTTCAGGGATTCGATCTCCGGAGCGTCGGAGTAGCCGCGTGGAGGGATGTAAGCGACGACGATATCCTCCTCATTCAAACCCGCATAAACGCCCATGAGGTCCACCTCCGGCAGCTGAAGAGAGATAATGGGGACAGGGGTGTCTTCAGTGACCACGCCCATCTCTTTCAACCCGCGGCGCAGGTACGAGACGTTCTCCCAAAGCTGTCTTCTCATCTCCGGGTGCTCGGAGAGGATCTTCAGTCCCATGGCAGCGGCGGCCGCGTCGGCAGTAGACGGGGGGCTCGCCCCATCGGAC
>JAGGSM010000043.1 GCA_021159105.1 Candidatus Bipolaricaulota bacterium | reverse complement strand
GCATGACCGGAGAACAGAGATCTTGCTCCTTCTGCAGCCATGCGCATCACCGACGCGAGGGCCTCGCCGCTGGAGATCGCGCCATAAAGCTGGTTCAGCAGTTCCTCTTCAGTCATTGCGTCCAATGTTGCCTCGTTTTCCCCCTTGAATCCAAGCCCTAATTACTATGAACCGACAAACATGTTACAGGTTCGATAGATACGAACTAACAGCCCGTTCAGCTCTGAGCCTGACAGATCAACATCCCGATGAGTAATCATGTCCTGGCCAGACCGCGTTTGTTGCCGCATTGGCCTCCTCGACCAGGGTGCGGTTCATCGCAGCCATTTCCTCGTATCCTTTGATCATCTCTTGATGCTCCCTCTCCTTGATGTAGCTCGCCAGAGCATCGCGAATGACTCCGCTACGCGGTTTCTGCTCTGCCTGCGCTGTCTCATCGGCAAGCTGTAGAAGGGCGGAGGGAAGGCTGATCGTTACTTTCACTACCTCGCGCATGGTATTACCTCCGCAATGTAACATTAGCAGTATACACACTATTGCCGCCACGCGAGTTGGTCAACAGGGCGTCGTTCACTCCCTACCTCTCCCTTTCGCCCTTACTCCGCTTTTCAGCATACATCAACTTGTCCGCCTCCGCGAGGATCTCCTCGGCTGTCTGATTCAGTTCTGGGCTCCAGTGCGCACTTCCGATGGAGAGAGTTACGGGGAACGGGATCAACTCGTTCGTCCTGTTCCGCTCTTCTACCGCCTCCTGGATGCGGTGCATGACGGTATCCGTCTCCCCGTTCGTCTCAATGAGAACGAGAAGGAACTCATCCCCGCCGTAGCGCACAACGAGGTCCGTGTCGCGTACCTGCTCAATAAGAAGGTTCGCCACCGCTTTCAGGACCAAGTCCCCGGTTTGGTGGCCGTAGGTATCGTTGATGTGCTTGAAATGGTCAACGTCGATCATCAGGAAGCCGATCGGGTGATCATAGCGCTTGGATCGACCGATCTCGCGCTCGATCACCTGGTTGAAGTAGCGGCGGTTGTAGACGTTGGTCAAGGGGTCGCGCATCGCCTGGTCGCGCAATTGCTGTTGCAGCCGTATCCGCTCGATCGCCTGCGTGGTGTACTTAAGGAGGAGTTCAAGCAGTCGCACATCCTCGCCGGTAAACGCGTTCTCCTCGATGGAGACGGCTTGAAATACACCGAAGGCCCCGATCGGCGCACTGATTCCCGACTGAAATGACACATCTGTTGGTTTGGCGTCGGGAACCTCATCGAGCGAACCAAAGACGGTTGTTACTCCAGTTCGAAGGGTCTTGGTGGCCAGGTTCTCCTCGTCCAAGCTGGTCTCTTGCGAGTATTCAGGCGGAAGATCAACGGAGGTTGCTTTGACGACGAGTTTACCCCCTTGCACAATGTCGAGGGAGCACAAGTCAAATTCCAGGATCTCCTGTGCTGCTTCTACAGTCAATCCGTATAGTCTATCCTCCTGATCACATACTCCCAGACGGTTCGCGGCATCGTGTAATCGCTCCAATTTCTGCGCGCTCTGTCGAATGCGTTCCTCTGCCGACACCAGCTCGTTGATGTCTCGCGCCATGTGGAGCGAACCGATTAACTTCCCGTGTTCATCGTACATCGGTGACACACTGATCAACACGTTTCCCCCCAGGCGTTGCTCGAAGGCTGTTGTCGAGTGTTCTCTGCTGTCCTCGAGCAGCCTGACGTTGGGGCAGAATTCCGGGGGATGATCCATTTCGTGTACGCATTGATAGCAATGGGTATCGAGAAGATCCTCTGCCTTGTAGCCGAGTTTATCGGCCATCCTCTGGTTCAGACGCTTGATGCGAAACTCTGTATCAATGACGCAGATGTAATCAGGGATGGAGTTGAACGTCTTTTCCCATTCTTCCCGCGCTCGGACGATCTCTTTCTCTGCCTGAACACGGGCGGAAATATCGGTACCAGAGCTTATCGTTCCCCGTACAACCCCGTTCTTATCCTGCAGGAGTGTGTTGTGCCACGCAAAGGTGTACTCTTCACCATTCTTCGCCACAATCGTGTTATCATAATCCTGCAGAGAACCGTTTCCCTGAGCAATCAGCCGAACGAAGACCGATCTCAGATCTTCTCGTGATGATTCGGGAATGAAGGTGTCAAACCAATTCTTGCCCAGCACCTCTTCTTCTTCATACCCAAGGAGGTGCAATCCATATTCGTTGATAAACGTCAGCCGACCCGCAGTATCGAGCACAACAAAGAGAACACCGACAAGATCGAGAAACCGCCGCGCCGACTCCTCATTGATCGCATCTTTCATATGTATTAGCACCTCTTACGCTAACATGGCTTGCGCCTCTTATCCTTACTATGCCTACATGTCCCCCTGTATAGACCGTTCCCTCTGCTGCTTCTAGAACCAAGGGAGCGAACATTGGTTTATGAACAGCATCCCTGGGGTAGTCTCTCACGGCACAGCCCTTGCACATAGAATCAGTGTACCGCATTGACACGCGGGAAAAACGCCAAGAACTCTCGACTGTCTGGGGTCTTGTAAGCCAACAGCCAGATATATCAGAGCCTAGTGTTGGATTCCAAGACCTGACCTCCTTCCTCTTACATCTCTTGATTCTGCTTTCGTTTCGCCTCATACATTTTCCTGTCCGCTTCGGCGAGGATCTCCTCGGCTGTCTGATTCAGCTCTGGGCTCCAGTGCGCACTTCCGATGGAGAGAGTTACTGGAAATGGGACAATTTCGTTTGTTCGGTTTCGTTGCGCGATTGCCTCCTGGATGCGTTCCATCACCTTCTCCGTCTCCCCGTTCGTCTCTATGAGAACGAGCAAGAACTCATCCCCGCCGTAACGGACAACGAGGTCCGTATCGCGTACCTGCTCAACAAGAAGGTTCGCCACCGCTTTCAGGACCAAGTCCCCGATTTGGTGGCCGTAGGTGTCGTTGATGTGCTTGAAGTCATCGATATCGATCATCAGAAAGCCTATCGGGTGATCGTACCGCTTGGACCGACCGATCTCGCGCTCGATGACCTGATTGAAGTAACGCCGGTTGTAGACGTTGGTCAAGGGGTCGCGCATCGCCTGGTCGCGCAGCTGTTTTTGTAACCTTATCCTAGCAATTGCCTGGGCTGTGTATCCGAGAAGAAGTTCCAGCAAGTGCACGTCTTGTTGGCTGAATGCATTCTCTTGTGTCGAGACAACCTGGAACACGCCGATATCTCCGATCGGAGCGCTGATTCCGGAGCTGAAGTCCTCTCTTGTGGGGCGCGCTTCGGGAACCTCGGAGAGTGAGCCAAAGACGATAGTCTTCCCCGTTCTGTAAGTCTTCGCAGCCAGTCCTTCCCCATTTACGTCACTTTCCTGAGTGGCAGCAGCGGGAATCCCTGATGATAACCCCTTTGTGACAAGCCTATCGTTCTCCACAATATCCAGCGTGCACATGGAAAACGATAGGATCTTCTCAGCGGCCTCAACGGTGGCACGATACACATCTTCCTCTATGTTACATGCCTCGAGAGATTGCGCGACATTGTGCAACTGCTCGACCTTGCGCTTGGTTTCTGCAAGCGCTCTTTCGGAGGCCAATCGATCAGAGATATCAAGCGTAATTGATACGAGATAAGGGACCCCGTTGTGAACAAAGCCAGCCCCGTGGACCTCCACATCGAATAGCTCGCCTCCCTTCTTGATGTTCACCGAGTTGGCGACGAAACGATTCTTCTCTTCTACGCTCTTTCTGAAGTTGGAGAAACCGTGGAAGTAGTCCGGGTGGATCAGCTTATCAGCTGACAGACCGATCAGCTCCTCTCGCGTGTACCCGTACATCTTGCAGGCTGCTGTGTTCGCATAGATTATCGTGCCTTCAACGTCATAGATGAGTATCGCATCGGTAGTTGCGTCGAATACAGTGCGGAACTGCTCCTCGCTGTCGCGCAACGCGTCCTGGACTCTCCTCCGCTCGATTGCCACTCCGATGTGATCGGAGACAAGCTCCAGGAGCTTCACGTCGTCTTCATTGAACAGCGTTCCTTCATCGTAGCTCTGCACGATCACCGCTCCGATGACCGTGTGTTCGGCGTGTATGGGAACGCCTACCCAAGCCTTGGCAGGGTGACCGACCGGACGCAGTCCATGCTTGCTGACCCACTTCCTCTTCTCTTCCGGTGAGAGGAACAGGGATTGATCTTTCTCGATCACGTAGGCCGTGAGCGACTTTCCACTGACAAAGGACGTTAGTTTGTCGTACTGATCGACCATGTACGGCATTGTTATCTTGTCCGCTGCCCTGTCATAGAGGGCGACGCGAAAGTTCGTTGTATCGATCACCTGTGACAAGATCCGCCTTATCTCTGGAAAGAGTTCACTCAGATTGTCCGCGTTGTTTGCTGCCTCTGAGATCTGGTGGAGGACCTCACGGACTTTCTCTTCACGCACCCTCTCGCTGATGTCGCGCAGGCTGACGAGGAGGCGCTCTTCTCCTTCAATCTCAACTGTCGTCCCTCGGATTTCTACGGGAACAAGCGTGCCGTTCTTACGCTTGTTGACCGTCTCCAGCGGAGCATCCTCAAATTTCATATTAGCCATCTGCTGTGGCCCATAGGCAGGGGCGTTCTCTGGCAACAGATCAGAGACTCTGAGAGCCAGCAATTCATCGCGCGTGTACCCGAGCAGCTTGCAGGCGCTGTCGTTCACGTCAAGAATCCTCCCGTCCAGCGTTTCTATGAACAGAGCATCGCTAAGTTCCTCAAATAGGCTGCGATATTTGTTCTCGCTTGCTTGCAGCTCTTGCGTCCTTTTGGCAACCAGTTTCTTCAGTGACATGGTCCATGCAACAAACCCCAGGCCGGCCACTATCAGAGCCAGGACGATGCCAGCGATAAGCCAGCGGGTTCTCGTGCTCATGTGCCGTCCGTTCTGCAGTTTAATCCACCTGTCGCCAATGGCTGATTTCTTGCTGTCTGGAATGTGAGCGAGCGCTTTCTGGATGATGGCGTTCAGCTGTGGCCAGTCGTTTCTCGAGGCAAACGAGAGGCGGGTTGTGTATCCCGTTTCTCCAGCGACACGCAGGTTGGTTATCGCATCCTGCTCTATGTAGTAGATAGCTATTGGAAGCGTCGCTATCATGGCGTCCGCCATTCCTAACGAGACCTTGCGCAGGCCGGTCGTTAGATCTGGTACGAGATCGAGGGAGATCTCTGGATGGTCGCGGGAGACGAACTCCTGCCATAGATAGCCCTGGACAACCGCCACGCGCATCCCCGCCAGGTCGTCGAGAGTTAGATCTTTCTCTACCTGCTGCCTCGTAATGATCACCCCCGGCAGGACAAGCAATGGGTCAGAAAATAGGAGGCTCTGAGAGCGCTCCTCGGTCTGCGCTGCTGCAGGGAGAGCGTCTATCTCGTGGCTCATCACCATCTGCAGTGCCTCATCCCAACTCGTGCAGCGAACGACCTTGAACTCTAGCCCCGTCTCCTGTGCGATGGCATTCAGATAATCGGCGGCGAGCCCGCGGTAGTCTCCGTTGTCATCGAAGTACTCGATCGGCGGGAATCCTGGATCGGGGGCGACTGTGATCACGGGATGATCCGCGATCCAATCGCGCTCTTCCTGCGTTAACCAATCGGGGGGCTCCGCGCGTACAGCTTGATGATAAGCGCAAGTGATAAAGAGGAAGACAGCCATGAGCGCTGCAAGCAGAATTGCCGCGCGGCGTCCACCCTCTGCTAGCACCGATCCCCTATGTAGCACCTGTCCCCCTTTCATTTGAACAACTGCACAGTCTATTCACCAGTTTTACAGAACAAAAAGATTATCACACGGCCCGTCGCAATACAAAGCACGCCTGTCCCGTGTAAGGACGGCGATTGTTCGCCGTGGCGCGTGTGAGACGCCTCCTTTTACATCATCTGCTGCCTTCCCGTCACCACGGAAGTGGCTTGAGAGGCCCTGTTGAGCGACACAGGTAGGGGGACGCTCGTGCAAGTGCGTGGATTCACTGTTATATTCCGGTCGCAGCGGGTGGAACTATCTGCTATCATCGCGCTCATCTACGATGAAAAAGGGTGGGGGTAGGATGCGAACTGCGCTTCATGAGAGAGCAGTATTGCTCGTTGTAGTCCTGATGTCTGTTTGGCTCGTCCCTTCTGCCGCAACGTTTGCCCAGGCTCCAGAACACGTGCCGTGGTGTGCGAGTCAACCGATCTCCTGGAGTCTGTTCCTGGCGCCGTATCCGGAGGATGGCGCCCTGCAAGCGGAAGCCGCCGCGATCCACATGACGATAAACTGGGCCGTATCATACGTGCTCGACTACGACAGAGCGCACAATAACTGGTATGGGTACGTTGATCCGTCGATGATCAGCGTGACCAACACGATGGAGCCCTTCCTCTCTTGGGCGGCGGCGGATGGGAAGACCCCAGACGTTCTGAACCACGAACAGCGGCACTTTGACCTAAACGAGGTCTACGCACGCAAGCTGGAAGCCCTGCTCGCCCGTCCGCGCGTCACCGGTGCCACGACGGATGAAGTGCGGAAATCTCTGAGAAAGGCGATCAACGACACGGCAGCTGCTGTGCTGGACATGGCCGCATGGATGCAATCACAATACGACGATGAGACGGCGCACGGCACGCGACCGGATGTACAGGCAAGCTGGGAAGCGAAGATCGACACCTGGCTGGTAAATCCACTGCAAGCACCATAACGAACGCGGAACGCGGAGCT
>JAGGSM010000265.1 GCA_021159105.1 Candidatus Bipolaricaulota bacterium | reverse complement strand
GGCCGTTGCATTTGCCAGTGCCTACTCTTAGAATCAGCCTACGTGAGGTGTCTTTCAAATGCCAGACAAAGTTACAAAAGAGATGAACACTAGGATGGAGCAGACGCTTGAGGTGCTGAAGTCCGCCCTCTCCAAGGTGCAAACCGGGCGCGCTAATCCGGCGATGATTGAGGATGTCACGGTCGACTACTATGGAGCCGCTACGCCACTCAAGCAGATGGCGACGATCGCCGCTCCTGACGCGAACCTCCTCGTCGTGCAGCCCTACGATAAGACGCAGATGGGGGCGGTGGAGAAGGCGATCCTCGCCGCCGATCTCGGGCTCAATCCGACTAGCGATGGCAAGGTGATCCGTATCAAGGTGCCCAAGCTCTCGGAGGAGAGGCGCGGTGAGCTGACGAAGATCATCAAGTCCAAGGGAGAAGAGGCCAAGGTAGCACTGCGCAATGTCCGTCGCGACGCCAACGACAAGCTTGAGAGGATGAAGGAAGACGGTGACATCTCGGAGGATGATTACCATCGCTATCGCGACAAGACCGACGAGGCGGTGCGTGACTACTCGAAGAAGGTCGACGACCTCATCGCTGAGAAGGATAAGCAACTACAGGTTATCTAGTGCGTATAGTCGATGTGAGTAGAGGTCCAGAGGTCGGCTTTGTCAGCTTGTTTCGGCTGCCCAGCTACCTTTTCATCACTTCAGTGGCTGGGATAGTCCTGGGTTCTCTGGGACTTGGGATGGCGGCTGTCGGACTTCTCATAGGGGTGTTTCTCTACATCGCTAACTTGTTCTTCCTGTATGAAGGGAGCAAGTCACTGCTGAGTGCGGCGTCGCGCCGCAACGCGAGGATGAGCGCGACGATGGCCAGCATCGGACGGAAGTTCTTTCTAGCGGTCGCATTGGCGTTCGTACTGCGGATCGGGTTTGTCCCCTTTGTCGCTGCTTGTGGCGGCCTGTTGGCGGGGCAGGTAAACTTGCACTTAGTGCTCATCCTGGAAGGGAGGATCGGGAGAAAATGTTCGGGCCTTTAGGGCAGAAACTTATAGCGCACGTTTCGATCGGAGGACTTTCCTTCAGCTTCGATCTCATCACGATCATCGTAAGCTGGATCGTGATCGCCCTGTTGGTGATATTCTCCCTTGTACTTCGACGAAGCTTGCGCCAGGATGTAGAGGAGAAGCCAAATCGGGTGCAGGCGCTGCTCGACGCATTAATCGACCTAATCAAAGGACAGTTGACATCGAGCTTCTCTTCGGACAAACTGGCGCGCGAACTCTTCCCGTTCATATCAACTTTGTTCCTGTTCATTCTGCTGAGTAACTGGATATCTATCATCCCTTACTTCGAATCACCAACCAAGGACTTGAACGTTACATTGAGTTTCGGTTTGCTTGTCTTCTTCATGTCGCAGTTTTTTGCCATCAAGAGAAAAGGATTCGGTAAGTACATGAAAGGATTTATCGAGCCATACCCGTTTATGCTCCCCTTGAACATCGTTGGAGAGATGGCCAAGCCACTCTCACACTCGTTCCGTCTGTTTGGGAACATGTTCGGTGGGGCGATCATGGTATCAATCATGTATTCATTCTCCATTACATCGTGGATTATCCCGCTTGGGCTCAATCTTTTTTATGGTCTGTTCCAGGGGATGATTCAGGCATTTGTATTCAGCCTTCTTGCCGTAGCTTATATTAACGTAGCCGTAGAAAGTTAGAAAGGAGGAGATATGCTTCAAGAGGCACAAAGTGTTGTAAGTCAGATTTCCGGTGCGGACATCGCTACCGCAGCGAAATACATCGCCGCTGGGATCTGCATGGGTATCGGAGCAATCGGCCCAGCAATCGGTGAAGGTATGGCTGCCTCGCATGCCCTCGACGCAATGGCCCGTCAACCCGAGATGGAGGGCGCGCTTCTGCGAACGATGGTTCTGGGGCAGGCAATCACAGAGTCGACCGGTATCTACTCGCTGCTCATAGCCATTGTCCTGCTGTTTGTAATCTAGGAGGGTAGAGTGTATCTCGAGTGGGGAAAGGTCGTCAAGACTATCAACTGGACGTTAATCGCCAACTTGGTGAACTTCGCCCTCCTGCTCTACCTGATGAAGCGCTTCCTGTACAAGCCGGCGCTTGCCTACCTGGACCGCCGTCGCGAGCTGATAGCATCGCGCATGGAGAAAGCTCGAGAGAGCGAGGAACGCGCCGAGGAGCTGGTGGCCCAGCGCGAACAGGAGCTTGCCACTGCGCGCGAACAGGCGCGCCGCTCTCTGGAGGAGGCGCGCGCGCGCGCGGAGGAGATAGTGAATGCCTCCAAGGGGACAGCCCGGCAGGAGGGAGAGCGGATCATCGCCGAAGCACGCCGGCAGATCGAGCAGGAACGGGAACAGATGGTAGAGGAACTTCGCCGCTCATATGCGGAGATCGCTGTGCTCGGGGCGGAGCGTGTCTTGGATCGTGAGGTGAAGCTGCAAGACCACAAACGCCTGCTCGATGAACTCCTCTCTGAGGTCGATGAAGAGGCGCTGAGGATGCGGCAATGAAGTCCCAGGAGACCGCGCGCCGCTATGCCGAAGCCCTGTACACCCTCGCCATTGAGGAGAACTGCGTGCAGGAGATCGATCGCGACTATCATCGCGTCGTCGATGAGATGAGGGATGTGCCGGACTTCATTCGTTTTCTCATGCACCCTCTCGTTGCGCATGATGCCAAGACCTCGCTTCTAAAGAGCGCTTTTCCCGACATCTCTCAGTTTTTGCATAATCTGTTTGCCATACTGGTGAAGAACGGGCGAGAGGGATATATCGAGATGATCTACGATGAGTTCGAGAGGTTGCGTGAGAGCGAGGAAGGGATCGTGAAGGTGTCTGTGATGACGGCGAAAGAGCTGAGTAGCCAGGACCGGCGGAGGCTCTCCGAGCACCTGGCCCATACCCTCGGAAATGAGGTGAGGCTTGATGAGCATATCGACGAGAGCTTGATCGGCGGATTGCGCATCGAGGTCGGAGGGAAGGTCATCGACGGATCGCTCCGCGCGCGGCTCGATGAACTGAAGACCGTGCTTGCGGGATAAAGGGGAAGAGAAGATGACAGCGCGCAAAGATGAGATTAGTGCTATCCTGAAGGAACAGATCAAGGGATTTCAGTACGACCTGGACATGAACGAGGTCGGCGTCGTTGTGGAGGTGGGTGACGGGATCGCCCGCGTCTTCGGACTGCAGGGAGCGCTCGCCTCGGAGATCGTCGAGTTTCCGGGTGATGTCAGTGGGCTTGTGCTCAATCTGGAGGAGGAGAGCGTCGGTGTGGCTCTGTTCGGAGAGAGCGAGCTTGTGCAGGAGGGAGACGAGGTGCGCCGCAGCGGACGCGTCCTGGAGACGATCGCCGGCGACAGCCTCCTGGGCCGCGTTGTTGACCCGCTCGGCCGTCCGCTCGACGGGAAGGGGGAGATAACCGCGAGCGAACACCGCAAGGCGGAGATCAAGGCTCCCGGCGTCATCGAACGCCAGCCGGTCGATACGCCGCTGCAGACGGGGCTGAAGTCGATCGACGCGATGACTCCGATCGGCCGCGGGCAGCGTGAGCTGATCATCGGTGACCGCCGTACTGGGAAGACGGCGATTGCCATCGACACGATCATCAATCAGAAGGGGACGGGGATCAAGTGTGTCTACGTCGCTATCGGCCAGAAGACATCGACCGTAGCGCGCGTCGTCGATACGCTGGAACGGCACGGGGCGATGGAGTACACGATCGTCGTCGTCGCTGACGCCAACTCCCCCGCTCCGATGCAGTATCTTGCGCCCTACGCTGGCTGCGCCATGGCCGAGTATTTCACCTACAACGGTGAGGATGCGTTCATCGTGTACGACGACCTGTCCAAGCACGCCGTCGCCTACCGCGAGATGGCGCTCCTCTTGCGGCGTCCACCCGGACGCGAGGCCTACCCAGGCGACATCTTCTACACCCACTCGCGCCTGTTGGAGCGCGCGGTGCGCCTGTCCGTCGAGCATGGAGGAGGATCGCTGACCGCGTTCCCTCTGATCGAGACGAAGGCCGCCGACATCACCGCCTACATCCCGACGAACGTGATCTCTATTACAGACGGGCAGATCTACCTGGAGAGCGATCTGTTCAACCAAGGGTTCCGGCCGGCGATCAACGTGGGGAAGTCCGTCTCCCGCGTCGGAGGAGCGGCTCAGACTAAGGCGATGAAGCAGATCGCCGGTGAGCTTCGTTTGGAGCTGTCGCAGTACCGCGAGCTGGCGGCGTTCGCCGAGTTCTCCTCCGACCTCGATGAGGAGTCGAAGGAGCAGCTGGCGCGCGGAGATCGTCTGATGGAGATCCTCAAGCAGCGGCAGTACGAGCCGATGAGCGTTGAGGACCAGGTCTTCTCCCTGTACGTGGCGGTGAAGGACCACCTGGCTGATGTGGAGGTCGCTAGCGTGCGGCAGTTCGAGGAGGAGTGGCTCAGGTTCCTGCATACGGAGCACGAGGAGATCGTCGAAGCGATGGGCGACCGGATGGAGTTTACGGACGAGATCACGGAGAGCCTGGAGAAAGCGGTCGGCGAGTTCAAGGAACGCTTCGGAGGATAAGTGGCAGAGAACGTTCGCGAGATCAAGACGCGCATAGGAAACATCGAGAACATCCGCCAGATCACAAAGGCGATGAACGCGATCGCCATGACCAAGGTGACGCGGATGAAGCGCCGTTTGGCCGCGGTGGCTCCGTACATGGAGGGACTGGAGGGGGCGCTGTCATCCCTCGTAGGTGGGTATCAAGACATCGCTTCCAGTCATCCCCTTGTCGCGGAGAACGGATCGGATGACCTCGGAATTCTTGTGCTGAATGCCGACCGTGGCCTCTGCGGTAGGTTCAAGGGAGAGCTGAACCACAAAGCAGAAGCGCTTGCTAGCGATGGAGTACACGCGGCGCACTATCTACTCGGAGGGGAGAAGGCGCGCGCCTTCTTCACGAGAAGGAAAGCCGATGTGTTAAGGACGTATGCCCACTTCTACGAGGACCCCACGCCGGAGATCGCGCGAGTAATCGCATCCGATCTCATCTCCCTGTATCAGCAGGGAGCGTACGGTAGGCTCGTCATCGTGTACATGCACTTCATCTCTGATCTCGCGCAGCGCCTGCGCGTGGAGCAGCTCCTGCCGATTAGAGCGGAGGGAAAGGCGGGCGACATGATCCTGGAGCCGAACCCATCGCGCATGCTGGATATCGTCCTTCCCCTCTACCTGCAGGGGAAGGTATTCCAGGCGCTGCTGGACACGAAGACGAGCGAGGACGCGATCCGCCGCCAGGCGATGAGCAGCGCTACGGACAACGCGGATGACCTGTTGAAGAACCTGACCCGCTCCTACAACAAGGCGCGCCAGCAGTCGATCACGCGCGAGATTTCAGACATCATGGGCGGGGCGGAAGCGCTGAGAAACTAGATAATTGAGTGATCGGGGAATCATCGAGAGATTGAACAAACGGGGGATAAGCGATGGCAGATGAGAGATCAGTAGGGAAGATTACGGAGATCAAGGGGCCGGTCATCGATGCGCGCTTTGAGAAGGGAAGGCTCCCGCGCGTGAACGATGCCCTGCGCATCGTGCGAGAGGGAGAGAAGGACCTCATCCTCGAGGTGGCGCAGCACCTGGGGGACGATATCGTACGCGCGATAGCGATGGACTCGACCGATGGCCTGGCGCGAGGGACCGAGGTGGAGAACACCGGCGGACCGATCACGGTCCCCGTCGGCCCGGAGACGCTCGGGCGGATGCTCAACATCACCGGCGATCCGATCGACGAGCTTCCCCCGCCGGAGACTAAGAAACACTATTCCATCCACCGCAGCGCCCCATCACTCTTGGATCAGGAGACGGAGAGCGAGATCTTCGAGACCGGGATCAAGGTTATCGACCTCGTCGCCCCGTTCCCGAAGGGAGGGAAGATTGGGCTGTTCGGTGGAGCCGGTGTGGGAAAGACGGTCCTGATCATGGAACTCATCCGCTCGATCGCCTACGAGCACTCCGGATATTCCGTCTTCGCCGGCGTTGGCGAGCGGACGCGCGAGGGGAACGAGCTGTACCTGGACATGAAGGAGGCGGGGGTCCTCAAGAACACCGCCCTCGTCTACGGGCAGATGAACGAACCGCCCGGCGCGCGCTTCCGCGTCGCCCTCACCGGTGTGACCCTGGCCGAGTACTTCCGCGACGAGGAGGGGAAGGACATACTCCTGTTCATAGACAACATCTTCCGCTTCGCGCAGGCCGGTAGCGAGGTCTCGGCGTTGCTCGGGCGGATGCCGTCTGAGGTCGGCTACCAGCCGACCCTGGCAACGGAGATGGGTGAATTACAGGAGCGTATCACCTCGACGAAGAGGGGATCGATCACCTCCGTGCAGGCGATCTACGTACCGGCTGACGACCTTACTGACCCCGCTCCGGCGACCGTCTTCTCCCACCTCGACGCAGCGATCACCCTCGACCGGAAGATCGTGGAGAAGGGGATCTACCCGGCGGTCGACCCGCTGCAGTCGAACTCTACGATGCTCGACCCGCACGTCATATCGCACGAGCACTACCGCGTTGCGCAGAAGACGCTGCAGGTACTGCAGCGCTACGAGGACCTGCGCGACATCATCGCCATCATGGGGATGGACGAGCTATCCGAGGAGGACAAGCTCGCTGTGCACCGCGCCCGCAAGGTGCAGCGGTTCATGAGCCAGCCGTTCCACGTCGCCGAGCAC
>JAGGSM010000040.1 GCA_021159105.1 Candidatus Bipolaricaulota bacterium | reverse complement strand
CCTTCCGCTCTCCCTTTCTCACTCCAGTGCTTTGTACAGCGCTTCGTAATCGCACGATGGGTTCCAGAAGAGGTATCCATCGGCACCTAGCTCCTTTGCCGCTTCCACCTGATCTCGAATGTAGTCCTCCAGCGTCATCCCCGCTGGGATGTACCGATCGAACGCCTGCAGAAACGGCCTAAATGGCGTATTGACCCTCTCTTCTCCCAGGGTCAGCGCCTCCTTCACCACCCCATACGGATCATCCTTGTATCTCTGCTCGCTGTAGTGCGATGGATAAAGCATCGGTGAGATGAAGTCGACATACGGAGCGATCCCTTCAAGAGACTGGCCTATGGGGTCGATCCCCTTCTTGTTCCAGTCCCACAACACCCGTCCGAAGACGTCCACAGAGATCTCAACGCGGCCACTCAGTACGCGGCGAGCAGAGGCAAGGAACGCGTTGACCGCAGCGTAACGATCATCGTAGATTGGGGTGAGCGTTCCTCCGTCGGCATAGCGGGCGTAGTCGAACTGAATCTCGTCCACGCCTAGGGACACCACCTCTTGGGCGATCTGCAGGTTGTAGTCTATCGCCACTTGATTGTCCGGCGCCACCCATGGATCACTCTTCCCCAGATGGGTAGCAAGCTTCGGATCGTAGAACAGCACCTGCCTCGCAATAACGTACAGCCCGCTCGCCTGCAGCCTTCTGACAACGGATGCCATGTCGACTCGTCCTGTGGACGCATTCATAGTGACCGCCAAGGGAACCCTGCTCGCATAGGTGATCTCCCCATGCATGTTCTTGACGTTGATCACAACCGCGTTTAGCTTCCCCTCGCGGACAGCCCTCAACACACCATCGACCACGCCGTCCTTGCCGATAGCGTACGAAGTCAGGTACACACCGACGCGATTGTGAGGAGACGCTCCTGGATAGACAAGAGGAGATCCCTGATCGATGCGCACCCCGACAAAGACGATAACAACAATCACAACGAACAGGAAGCGTGAGGCGGTCACTTGTTTCATACTGTAGAGACTACAGGGAAACGCTAGGAAACTCAGGCGTGTCGGTGCACAAGTTGAGGGACGTTTGGCCTACGCATGGCGCAGAACTTGTGCGCCAGAAGTACCCCCACACGTCCTCGACATCATCTATTCCCTTCACTTCTTCCACACATCCCCTTCACCAGCTCTACAGAGGCGCCCGCTAGACTAACAGAGTCGGCAATGAAGTCGCCTAGCCAGCATTTTGGCGTACCGCTATAATGCTTGGCAATTCTGGATTTCAATTTACCTTTGAGAGGAGTGGCACGCATGAAACGAACATTAACACTCGTATTGTTAGCTGTCCTAACACTGACAGTGGTTGGCTTGGCCGGTGGGGCACATGACCCGATATTGATCCTGGGAAACAGTGACTTTACAGTCGATAACGGAGTTGTCGGCGGATCTGGAACGGCTGATGATCCGTATCTGATAACAGGCTGGGAGATCGACGTTCCGCAGAACACGAAGTACGGCGTCAAGATAGAGAACACCAGCGCACACTTCGTGCTTCGCGCCGTGGTCATTCGTGGCGCCTCAGCAGCGGATGGCGCGGCGATTCAGCTCGGCTTCGTCAGCGGAGGCAAGGTGGAAAAGTGCTTGATATCCGGCTCTCGCAACGGGATCGAGATCTCATCTTCAACTGATCTCACGCTGACTGGGAATGTCATGTATGTGCAGGGAATCGGCCTGCGCATCACGGGGGAGTCCGCAGACGAGTACAACCTGGCGATCGATCAAACGAACGAACTGAACAACAACCCCATCCGGTATTACTACGGACGGGACGGTGAAACCGTGACCGGCATCACCTCGAACAACCTCTACTTCGCCGCGTGCAGTAACATGACGATCACCGATAACACCATTACCAACGGTGACGGCATCCAGCTGGCGTTCGTCACCGATTCTGTGGTGAGCGGAAACGAGGTCTATCGCACCAGTCCAGTCCTAACCGAACACGGGATCAAGCTGTACCGTTCGGACAACAACAAGGTAAGCGACAACGTGCTGCAGAACAACCGCTTCGCCGGGCTCTACGTTTGGCTCTCCTCGCACAACGAGATAACCAACAACCAGTTCCTGGCAAACGACAGCGGCCTCATCCTGGCTGCCTCGGACGAAAACCGAGTGTACGAGAACATGGCCTTCGCCAATCCTGTGGGAATCGAACTTGAAGCGGGATCAACAAAGAACGATGTGGCACGCAACATAGTCACCCACGCAAACACGAAATACGGGATCGTCATCGACCAAGCCGCAGAGAATACGATAGAGGCGAACGCCATAACCGATGCGGAGACAGGTATCCGCCTCGCCTCTCAAGGAAACAACAACACCATCACGTCGAATACGATCGTCAACGCCGCCTATGCGATATCACTGAGTGGATCAAACAACGAGATTGAGAAGAACCTGATCGCTCAGAACACCCGCGGGATCCTCTTCCCAGAGACATACGGGAAGATCACTGTGCGTGGAAACTCGATCCATCACAACGTCTTCTCCGATAACAGCAACCACATTTACCTGAACAACGACTCCCACTCCAACCGAATCTTCGGAAACACGTTCCTCGGTGGAGGGACGTCACTGGTAGAGGACTACGGGAAGAACACATGGACCGTCAGCGGCGAGGGGAACTATTGGGGGGACTACACGGGATCGGACGCGAACAACGACGGGATCGGAGACGATCCAGTGCTCATCTACCCGGCGGCAGTGGCCGACAGTGCACCAATCCTCTCACTTGACCAAGCAAGTGACAACCTCGGTGTGCTGAGCACGCTCCCAATCGATGATCTGACCATCACTCTCTCCGATGGATCGAAGATCACTCTTTCCGTGCTACGAGCCACCCAATCGATGATCTGACCATCACTCTTTCCGATGGATCGAAGATCACTCTTCCCGTGCTGCGCGCCAACAGCGGGAACAGCCGCTTTGTCGGATTCCGCGGATACCCGGCCGCACTCATCGACAGCGCCCCCGGGATCCTGTTCTCGTTCACAGATGAAGCAACGCGCAGGTTCACCATGGAGACCGTCCCCTTCGGGCTCGACATCGCCTTCTTCGACGCAAATGGCGCGTTCGTGGGGAGCATGGAGATGGACGCCCAGTCAAAAGATCTGTACACTGCCAAGTCAGCCTTCAAGTACGCGCTCGAACTGCAGACTGGGAAGGTCGCTGATCTGGGTATCGACACCGGCGCGCAGTTGGTAGATCCGGCTCAAGCGAAAGACGCGCAGACAGGGGGAAACGGCTAGGCGTGAGAAGAAGAATCAAAGCGATCATCTTCGACCTCGACGGGACACTCGTCAGGTACCACGGAGTGGAGTTTGAGTCAAGCTGGGGGGCAATCGCAGCTGCGGCAGGAAAGCAGGCAGAATCAGAACAGATCCTGCGCGAGTTTCTGCCGCAGCCGGACGCATACACCAGGTGGGTGGAGCGTGACGCTGCCCTCCTGACCGGTCTGCCTGTCGACAGGATCGCGGAGAAGATCTTCCCCCCACCCTACGCCACCGGCGCTAAGACAGCTATCGCTGAGCTACGTGGCAGATACACGCTGGGAATTCTCTCATCCGGGGTCGATCTTGTCGCAGATCGCGCACGGGATGAGCTTGGCCTCGACTTCTCCATCGCCAACCGCTTGTTGATCGAGGATGGCCGTTTCACTGGCGAGAGCGAAACCGTCGTTGATCTGTGGAAGAAGGCCGATGTGATGAGGCAGATCGCGGTAGAGCACGGCCTGGAGCTTGCTGAGATCTGCTTTGTGGGGGATCACATGAACGACGTACCGGTCATGCGCATCGTAGGCCTATCAATCGCCATGAACGCGAAGGATGAAGAGCTGGCACGGATAGCAGACCACGTAGTGACAGACTTCACCGCCATCCCACGCATCGTTGCAGCGAGGGACAAGTAGGCGGCTATCTACCTTACTCTTCGCCGCAGCAGCAGGCAATAAGGTATAGGATCTCCGCTTGGCAGGCACCAAACGGAGATCCTCGCTAATTCAGCTTGAGCTAGTTGGAGTTAGTACAGAAATTGTAGGAGAATCCGACCCCAGCTGATAGTCCACTCGGAGCGAACTCCGCCCATCCGTAGACGGAAAAACCTTCGTACACAACGTTGATCTTCACGTATTCCGAGTCGAAGCCGATTGGGGAGAGGGCAAACGTTGTCCTGCTCGTCAGGGTAACACTCTCCACCTGGTAGGTGAGGGTGAACTCCTGCGTTCCCGCCACGGTCGGGACCACATCGAGGCTTGTGTAGCTACGCATAGTCAGGGCATCCAGGGCAAGCGACGCATCGAGCCAGACAGTGGTCGCAAGAGAGGGGAGCACGTCGACACGAGCACCGAGCGTTGGGCTGTCGTCTCCAAGCATTGGGCTGAGAAAATCAACGCTCAGGTCGAACCTCTGCGTCTGGAAAGAGAGAGGTACTATTGATACGACACTCTTGCTTGATGCTGAGAAAGCGCTCGCGCTCATGCTCAGGTAGAGCGTCCCCGTGGAAGAGAAGGATGGCAAGATGAACGCTTTGACCAAGAAGTAGCCGCCGAAGCTCAGGGTGTCCCCGATTCCCGTATTCGGAAGATCGAGCCGTGCATACGCGTCCCAAGATTGGAACAGCAATGGCACCACAGCAAAATACACGTCCATCCCGAACGTCAAGGGAGCAAGGGCGTACTCCATGTTGAAGCTCTGATTGACGCCGAACGTCGGCAGAACACTGAAGGTCGTGTCACTCGTCGCACTGAAGCTGGCAAGGCTCATCTTGAGATTGATGCCAAATGAGCCAGAAGCGCTCGGCAGAAGATTCCCGTTTCCGCTGAAGGTCGCACAAAAACTGAGCCCATCATCCTGAGAAACTGCAACCACACTGAACATTGACGCGACCAACAAGACAATAGCTAGGCTGATAACTCTCTTCATCCCTGAGACCTCCTCGTCTGAGGTTGTGATAGATAGATCCTACGCATGCCCGCAGTCGGAGCAGGTGTCAGGGGACAATAGGAGGGGACAAACAGCTCACTTGTAGCAGTGAGCTGTGTCCGATCCATGACTGACGAGAAACTACAGCGTAACGCTCTCCTTCCATGCCGGTTTGTGCGTTTCGATCGAGGAGATCTTGTTGCGAATCGCCTGCTCAAAGACGGGGAGAGTGTCCTTTTCACCATGCACCAGGAAGACCTGTTTTGCCTCCGTCTTGGAGAGCCAGCTGTCCTTTTCACCATGCACCAGGAAGACCTGTTTTGCCTCCGTCTTGGAGAGCCAGTTGATCAGCCCTGGCTGATCGGCGTGAGCGGAGAAGCCGTTCACTGTCCATACCTGCGCGCCAACCGTTGTCTCCTCACCGAAGATCTTCACTCGCTTCGCACCGTCGACTATTGTTCGCCCAAGAGTCCCGCGCGCCTGATAACCAACGAAAATAACGCCCGACTCCTCCCGCCATAGGTTGTGTCGCAGGTGATGAGTGATACGTCCTCCGCTACACATCCCGCTTCCAGCGACGATGATGTTCCCCTCGGGCATGTTATTGATGCGTTTGGACTCGTCGGTGCTCTGTGTGAAGCGCAGCGGCGGGAAGTTGAACGGATTCGGTGACTTAGAGAAGACTTCCTTCCCTTCAGTATCGAAGTAGCCGGGATACCGAGCGAAGATGCGCGTCGTAGCGATCGCTAGCGGGCTATCGAGGAAGATCTTGCAATGAGGAAGCTCGTGAGACTTCCACATCAAGAACAGCTCGTAGAGAACCTCCTGTGTCCGTTCGAGAGCAAACGATGGAATAAGCAGGTTTCCACCGCGATTGATGACCGTGTTCACCGCCTCCTTCAGCTCGGCCACCGTCTCATCCAGGCCGCGGTGGCGCCGGTTTCCGTACGTCGACTCGATGAGGACGATGTCCGCCTGCGGCGGGTCGCTCGGGTCACGCACGATCGGGCGGCGCTTGTTTCCCAGATCTCCGCTGAACAGGAGCGTCTTCCCCTCGATGTGCAATTCGATCGTTGAGGAACCGAGGATGTGCCCAGCATCGTGGAAGATAGCCTCAACCCCATTGCCGAGATTGACCTTCTCCTCGTACGCCACCTGATGGTGGAAGGCGTCGATGCTGTCAAGCACATCCCCCATGTCGTACAGTGGCGGGAGAGACTCCTCGCCGCGCCGCTTGGCGTGCCGCGCGTGGCGCTCCGCCTCCTCCATCTGAATGTGCGCCGAGTCGGCGAGGATCACCTTAGCGATCGCCGCCGTAGGAGGGGTGGTGATCACCTCACCGTGGAATCCTTCTCTCACTAGGCGCGGAATCATCCCCACGTGATCGAGGTGCGCATGGGAGAGGAGCACGTAGTCGATCTCTTCTGGCTTGAACGCGAAATCCGCGCGGTTGCGATCTTCAACTTCGTGCGAGCCCTGAAACAGTCCGCAATCAAGGAGGATCTTCAACCCATCCGTCTCTATCAGGTGACTCGACCCAGTGACCGTCTCCGCCGCTCCGCAAAATGTTATCTTCATTATCTATGCTCCTTTGTTTGGCAAAAGCGGACCCCATGCTACAACTGCGAGAGCATCGCCGCAAGGGATAAAAGAGTTGTCAACTTCACCCGTAAGTGGTACCATCAACTGCGTCGGGACGTGGCGCAGCCTGGTAGCGTGCTTGCATGGGGCGCAAGAGGTCCCCGGTTCAAATCCGGGCGTCCCGACCAGT
>JAGGSM010000238.1 GCA_021159105.1 Candidatus Bipolaricaulota bacterium | reverse complement strand
AGAATGGTTCTCTCGCAAAGACGCAGAGATCGCAAAGAACGGCGTGATGGGCAAGAGGTAAAGATGTTTAAAACTCAAGAATTAAGGTCTTTCTTGGCGACCTTTGCGCCTTGAGCGAGTGACAACGAGCGGGCGAGAGGAAAATCTTTGCCTCACGCAAAGAACGCCAAGGGCGCCAAGGAAAGCGCTAGAATAGGTGAAAGAAAAAGGACTGAAGGTAGTTCTTGGCGTGCTTGAGTGAGCGTTAGCAAACAGGCGAGAGAATCGCATTGATCGTTTTCTGTCTGGCATCTGTTGTCCACTCCAGACAGCGAGGAGCTTCTTTGTTTCTGCCATTCGCCGCTTTGATTGGACAACGATCTTGGGACTGCAAATTATACACACGAGCGAGCTGTCATCCGCGAGGAAGTTCATTTCTCCGCTTGAAGATTGACTTATCGATCAGTATTGATGTCCAGTTTTCCTCCGGTGTGGTGGGTTTTGAGAGCAGCCACATCGTGGTCAGCGTCTCCTCTCCGTCGATCACCTGAAGCTGACCGACGAACCCGGAGACCCAGTGATCTCCCGACCCAGCGTCATGTGCATCTAGCGGACGCCAAGAGACAGCAAAGGCGAACGTCTGGCTCCCACCGATCGGCTCTGGGTCGGCCAGTCCCAGCACACGGTAAGTTCCCGTATCCCCGGTGTGTGAACTGTATGAACCATCGATCTTACCGTTCTGCACGGTGATCTCCATGATCGAGCCGTGTTCGTTCTCCCAGACTCCCGCAAGTTGCATTGCATTTCCTCCCTTTGAGGTACTGCACAGTGCCGATCGCCTGCAAAGTGCAATCGTGGATGGTACATGAAGCTCGCACCCCCACTTACGAGTGCGGCTGCTCTCCCACCTGCGTCAGGATCGGACGGTTTGCCCACGCCATTCCTGCCCTCTTGAGTGTTTCTTTCGTTCATTTGCATTTAGCAATCTAAAGTGCAAGCGGACAGATTTAGGTGTTATTTCTATCAATTGGTCGTCCGTCACAAGCTCAATCGCCTTTTCCAGGCTGATCCGTACAGGCGGTTTGATTACAACTGCTTTGTCTGCAGCGGCAGCGCGCATATTGGTCAGGTTCTTCTTCTTACACACGTTTATGTCCATGTCATGATCGAGCGATGTGAAACCAACTACCTGTCCACCATATACATCATCACCAGGAGCTACATAGAATTCACCTCGTTTGGAGAGGTTGTTCAAAGCATATGCAGTGACTTTTCCAGTTTCAAAGGAAGAGAGAGAATTGAACTTCTTGGCTTTTATTTCACCTCTATATTCGCCATATTCCTTGAACGTGAAGGATATGACACCCTCCCCGTGTGTATCAGTTAGGAACTGTTGGTGGTATCCGAGGGATCCTCTTGTGGGAACCGTTCCTGATATTCTGGATAGATCGTTTGAGAGCTGGTCGATACTATCTATAGATGCTCTTCTTCGAGATAGCTTCTCAATGACTGCTCCCACATAGATCGGCGCTACTTCAGCCGTAAAGCTAAGTATGGGTTCAAGCTTCTTGCCGTTTTCATACTTGAAGACAACCTTGGGGGCCGAAACAGAGAACTCATACCCTTCCCTCCTCATCTCCTCCATAATGATGGCAAGCTGCAGCTCTCCCCGCGCAACAATCTCAAACCTGCCCGTCCCCGCTTCCCTATATATAATGCTGACGTTAGATCGCGATTCTCTTATGAGTCGTTCTTTCAATTTACTTACGGTAACAAATTTACCCTCTTTGCCAGCAAATGGACTATCATTTACGGAGAAAATAGCTGACATTGTAGGTTCATCAATATGGAGAGGCGGAAGTGGAGCGGGATGCTCCTTGTCTGTCAGTGTTACGCCAACATCAATATTGCTGATTCCGCTTACCGCCACTATATCGCCAGAACCTGCGTAGTCGATAGGAACACGTTTATTGCCTACAAATCCATAGAGTTTCATTATCTTGGCATTTTCCTTCTTGCCATCAGGATAGACCGCAAGTACGGAGTCGTTGGTTCTAATTTCGCCATTGACGACCCTTCCAATGCCTAGTCTTCCAAGATAGTCGTCGTAATCTATGAGGCTTACCTGTACTTGGAGGGGATTATCGTTGCTGCCCTTAGGATCACTGATATACTTAAGCGCGGCTTCGAAGAATGGTGCAAAATCCTTCCTTTCATCGGACAGTTCCTCTACGGCATAACCGTGTCTTGCTGACGCGTAGAGAAGTGGAAAGTCGAGCTGTTTAGCGTTTGCGCCCAGGTTGTAGAAGAGATCGAACACTTGTCCAGCAACAATATCTGGCATTGCATCCCTCTTATCAATCTTGTTGATAACTACAATGGGGCGAAACCCATACTCTAGGACTTTGGACAGGAGGAATTTCGTCTGTGGCATCGGTCCCTCGGCTGCATCGACAAGGAGAAAAACACCGTCGACCATGTTCATTATGCGTTCAACTTCTCCGCCAAAATCAGCATGGCCAGGTGTATCAACGATGTTGATCTTGTAGTCTTTGTATGAAACAGACGCGACCTTTGACAGTATGGTCATGCCCTTCTCTTTCTCAAGATCGTTGCTGTCAAGAAGCCGATCGCTCGTATCCCTAAGTGTCCCCGAAAACCTCAACAAGCAATCAACAAGCGTTGTCTTGCCATGATCAACATGACTAATAATGGCGATATTCTTTACTTTCAACGACATCCTCCTAAAACATAAAGCTTGCAAGTTTTGTTAAGTTATTAATGGGAAAATACTGGAGTTCGATAACTTCTTGCAGCACAGCATTCTCGGAAAGTATAATCATTTTCCCGCTTTTTATCAAAGTGTGCTCTTAGAATTTCGGGTTTCACCGCCACATTCCAAAGGTGTCGGGCATGTACCGTCGCAGCCAGAGGCATCGCGTACTGCCCCAATCGAGGCCCAGCTGAACAATGATCCTACCACGAGCACGCCACAGCCTATCCACAGATTCGCCGTGGGTGTAACGTGCAGGTAAAGGCTGGCTACTACAGTGGAGAAGAAGGGCGTCATGTATGATGCGGCACTGACAAGGGTGAAGTTTCCCATGCGCATGGATGCCTCCCACGACCAGTAGGCAATGTAGGTTGCGGTTCCGAGAAAGCCCACTTCCAGCAGCGATCTCATGCTCCACGCATGTCCGCGTTCGGTAAGAAGTGCTATGACGATGAGAGTGACAGCTGTGATCGGCAGGAATAGGTCGACCATTCCCTGCCCAGTATCTCTTGCCCAACGCCGGGTGAGATTGGAGTAGACGGCCCATGACGCGGCAGCGATCAATCCCAATAAGTACGCTGCTGGGTTGGCGGATATGTTCTCCAGGATCGATCCCCACGAGACGTGCGATCCCTGCGTCAACACGAGGAAGATACCTACCAAGGCAAGGATCGTTCCTGGGATGAGGAGCAGGTTCGCTTGTCTTTTCAGAATCAAGAGAGAAAGGAGGATCGTCAGCGTGGGCCAGAGGTAGTTTAGCAGCCCGATCTCCAACACCTGTTGGTGGTTCATGGCAAGGCCGATCGCGAGGAAGAGTGCGATCATGTATGACAGGAACGGTATACCACAACCAAGCAGGTACTTAAGTGGAACTTGATGGATCTGTTGGCGCCTTTGCTTAGAACGTGCAAGACGCAGAAGAGCAATTGATCCACTCACGCTGTACACAGCCGCTGCTGCGGTCAGTGGACCGAGTTGTTCTGATGTGCTGCGGGCAAGGGCGACAGTTGTGCTCCACAGGGCGATCGCCACGAAACCGCTGACAGTCCCGAAGTGCGTACTCCCTGCTCTCGCGGTTACGTTGTGTGCACCGATCAGGGGCCTCCTACTTGAACCTGTCGTCCGCCCGTTCCTTCTTCACGCGACCGGGCACCTGTTCCAGCCAACCGAAGCGCGTTACTTGATGATGATCGAAGTCGGGCACGTAGGGCTTGATGTCGAGTAGCGGCGTTCCATCGAGGATGTCGATGTTTCTCACGTGCAGGATTGCGCCCTCGATCTTGATCAAGCCGACCACAGACAGCCCGATCGGGTTCGGTCGACGTGGTGCGCGGGTGGCAAAGACGCCACGCTGAGCGCTGTCCATGAATGGGGCAACGTGGAGATCGAATCCGGAACTGCGATGGAAGTGATAGATCAGGATGATATGAGAGAATCCATCGAGATCCTTCAGCCCTTCGGCAAATTCATCGAACACCTCGACCGTGCCAGTAATCCCAGCCGCTCCGGCTGGCTGTATCGGCATCCCTTCAGTCGACTTGAACGGGCTATGAATTATGCCTATTGGCTCATATTCGATCTTCATGCAGTCACCTCGTACGGACAACTTCGCAAGGGCCTGGACCATACGTTACTCAGTCTACAGTTGGGCGTGTGAGTCGATCCAGCAGAATGTCCTCTATGTTCCTTCGTGAATCAAGCACAGACAAGACGAATACATTCTTTCCTGCTATTCGATAAAGAACACGCCACGGAGTGACAATCAACTCTCGATATTGCGTGATACCTTGATCTTGTAGTTCTGGCACGATACGGCCACGCTCGGGGAGATGATAGAGCTGTAGTGAGGCTTGCTTGATTTCCTCCAGTACTCTCAACGCGTTAGTAGGGCTGTCGTTGGCCACGTGGGCCACGATATCAGCTAAGTCATCTGCTGCCGTCGCAGCCCAGATCACTTTGTACCTAGCGCTCATGTTCCCGTTAGCGCTTTCTCTATGTGCTCAAATACGTCCTTCTGAAGCTTAGATTTGCTATCCTTGATGTCTTCTTCACCCTGTGAGAGAAGCTTTAAGATCCCTATTGCATTCCGCATGTTGTCATAACTCTTCGGATCCTGCAAGACTGCTCTTGGTTCTCCGTTCTGAGTAATGACCACAGGTCGCCCCGTCTCGTTGATCTGCTTCAACAAATCAGCCGCTTTGGATTTGAGATACGTCACTGACTTGATGTCCGTCGCGATATTCATGGTTACCACCACCGATCCTTTTATGATATCAAATTCAGACCGGAGATCAAGATAGGCACCTCTGAGACGGAAGACCAGGGGTTGCTGACTGAGAACGTCATCCCGGTATGCTCTATAAGTCCTTTCTCATCCAATAGAACGATTCTCCGGGTGGGTAGTCACTCATCTGCCCCACGACTTTGTATCCCAGCTTTTCATAGAAGATTCGAGCTTGGAAGCTGAACGTGGATAGCTTGGCATGAGCACAGCCTCTGCTTCTCGCGTTGTTCTCCGCTCTTTGTAGTAGATCACGTCCTAACCCACGCCCTCTGAAGTCTTCCGCTATCCACAGTAGCTTGACATCAAACCAGTTCCAGTAGGTTGATCCGACGAGGCCTCCGATGATGTTGCCATTATCGTTGCGGATCACGATGCTGAGCGGACGACGCCCTTTCTTGCGCGCCTCGAGAAAGTGCACACACGTTCGGTCATTGAACTCCTTGAGCTTGGAGTTAAGGAACTCTTCGATCTCTTCGGTAGGCTCATTACTGAGAGTAAACTGCACTCTGGATGTCACTTCCTTATGATCGCCATAGAAACACCGTGCATTAACAGATTGCCGTTACTTACCGGGGCACTGGCGGATGATCGCCTCGTCGATCCCCTTGTTGGCGTACGCCTTGTCGAAGTGAGCGGCGAACTCGCTGGCTAGCTTGTTCGCGCGCGCGTCGTACGCGGCCACGTCCTGCCAGGTGTTCCTCGGATTGAGGATCTCTGATGGGACATCTGGGCAGGTGCGCGGGACGAGGACGTGGAATGTTCTGTTCTCGTCGTATTCCACATCGGCAAGCTCGCCTGTCAGCGCGGCATGGACCATCGCGCGTGTTAGGTTGATATCCATGCGTTTCGCCACACCGTACGGGCCACCGGACCAGCCTGTGTTCACCAGGTAGACGGTCGTCCCGTGCTTCTCCATCTTCTCTCCGAGCAGGCGTGCGTACACGTCCGGGTTGCGCGGCATGAACGGCTCGCCGAAGAAACGGGAGAAGGTCGACTTCGGCTCGACGATTCCCGTCTCCGTCCCCGCCAGCTTGCTGGTGTAGCCCATCAGGAACCACAGCATCGCCTGCTCCTTGGTCAGCTTGGAGATCGGCGGGATGACCCCGTTGGCATCGGCGGTGAGGAAGAGGATCGTCTTTGGATGGCCTGCTGTTGATGATGCCTTGATGTTGGAGAGATAAGTGAGCGGGTAGGACGCGCGGGAGTTTGGGGTGAGGCGGTCGTCGTATAAGTCAAATTCCCCGCTGGGATAGAACATGGCGTTCTCCACGATCGAGCCGTGTTTGCGATAGTCGTCCTCGTGCATTACGGCGTTGTAGATCTCCGGCTCCTTCTCCGGATCGAGGTCGATCAGCTTGGCGTAGCAGCCGTTCTCGAAGTTGGCGATCCCGTCATCGCTCCAGCCGTGTTCATCGTCGCCGAGAAGGGAGCGGCGCGGATCGGCGGAGAGGGTCGTCTTCCCCGTACCGGAGAGGCCCAACAGGAGAGCAGAATCGCCGTCCTTTCCTTCGTTTGCCGAGCAGTGCAGCGGCAGGATTCCCTCGCCTGGGAGGAGGTAGTTCATCACGGTGAACATCAGCTTTTTAACAGAGCCGCCGTAGGCCGATCCGTAGACGACTCCAATCCTGCGATCGTAATCCATCCCGATGACCATCGTCGATGTCCCGCCGAGGCGCGGGTCGATGCGCAGGCGGCCGTCATATCGCTTTGGATCGAGCTTGTCGTAGGGCAAGACGAGCATGGTG
>JAGGSM010000101.1 GCA_021159105.1 Candidatus Bipolaricaulota bacterium | reverse complement strand
AACGCACGAACGCGTTCTACATTCAGCCCCCTAGGCTCCATAGTACTCATTCCACTTCATGACACAGTGACAGTTACTAATACTCCCTCGTACTCATCCAACACTATCGGTCGTTTGTGCAAGACTAGCGGAACTTTATTTTGCTTTGTAATCTGCTATAATACCAAACAGAAAAGAGCAACGTAAAGGATTAGCGGGAGCGTGCTACAATGCAGACGGCGAAGGTAAGCGAGAAGTATCAGATAGTCGTCCCCAAACAAGTAAGAGAGAAGCTCGGGCTGCAACCGGGAGATAGGCTCCTGATTAGCGTCGAAGGCAACAGGGCAGTGTTGCGCCTGCAGCCGCGCAGCTATGCCGACCACATGCGTGGCCTACACAAGGAGATCTGGCAGGGGATAGAGCCCACCGACTACCTAAAGGAGGAACGGAACTCTTGGGCAGAAAGGACCTGACTGGATTCCTTGCTCGGCAGAAAAGCGTCGGGATTGACACGATGGTCTTCATCTACTACCTGGAGGATCATCCCACCTACTCGCTGCTCGTCCGCCCGCTATTCGAGGCGTTGGAGTCGGGGAAGATTGTCGGGGTAACGTCGGTGATCACGCTGATGGAGATTCTCGTTCATCCGAAGCGATCCGGGAAGGTGATGGCAGCGCGTGATTACCAGGATCTGCTGCTGACATACCCGAACCTGATCATCGCAGACATAGACAAAGAGACTGCGGATATCGCCTCCGACCTGCGGGCGAAATACGGGATCAGGCCACCGGATGCGCTGCAGCTAGCAGCAGTGCTACAAGGCGGGGCGAGCGGATTCATCACCAACGACACCCAGCTCAAACAGGTCGAGGAAGGGATCGAGATCGTCCTGCTGGACGATCTCATCGATCGAAGATAGAGGCAGGCACCGTAAGTTCAACGGTTAGCTTCAAGAGCTCGTGTATCCGCTAGGTCGCGAGGGCAGAATTAGCTGGGGCCCTAGCTCAGAAGAGGAGAGCGCTTGCATGGCATGCAAGAGGCCAGGGGTTCGAGTTTCCTAGGCTCCACGCTGCAATTCTCATCTCGGCCCTGGAGAAGTCCATGGTTCGCAAGTTGTCGTTACTCCTCAGAGAGCTTCCTTCCGCCGGCTCTAGTTATTGCGTCTGAGCGCGTGTCCAAAGTCAGCCTCACTTTCTGCTTGCCCTAGCCCACTAGCTGACCACTACTTCGAATTGGAGTGGCGTACCATTCCATTGCATGCGTTCTTGCTCTAGCTCATACTCCATCATCATCGACAGCGAGTGAGAAACCTTCCACCGGCGCGGGCAGCCCGCTATACTTGCGATCGGGTGATGCAAGTTGGGATGTAAGGACAAACACAAGAGGCATCGGGTGGGGAAGGCTTTCCTCTGGGCCATCTTCCTCATCCTCCTGCTTTCTTGTACATCCTCGGACTCCAAGTGGCTCTACGGACCGCTCGCCGATCTGCCGGTGCATCCGATCTCCAATCGGCTGTTTGCGCCCGGTGAGCTTGCCCGGGGGGTCTGGAGCGCCATCTTCCATCATGGGGGGACTTCGGTCCCCGAATTCGAGAGCTTCACTGTTGCTGAACCCTCTTCTTCGATCCCTCACGTCGCGATACCCCAACACCCGTTCATGGCCGCTCGCCGGGGGAACAACATGCACTGCGATGCCTACATGAGCGACGCCTACGAGGCGCCAGGCCCTGTGGGACCGCACATGAGTGTCTCCTCAATGACTCAGGGTTTCGGTGGCTACGGGACGGTGACCTTCGATCGACTCGGACGGATCGTCGCTGTCTACAGCAATGGCCGCGGCTTCAAGCTCGAGCTGATGGATCCCGTGACGCTTGAAGTGCTCGCATCCCATCGCCTTCCGGGGCGTCCCTGGTACTGGATTCTTCAGGGCATCCCGCCGTGGAAGTACATCGGTGCGGGGATGTACTTCTACTTGGATGATCAGGACAGGGCGGTCGTTCCAACGACGCGGAACACGATCCAGGTTATCCAGACGCCAAAGGGCAACGGCGATTTCGTGCTCGTGCGCGAGTACGACTTAAGCGAGTATGTTGTGCCCATGAAGTGGCCGCATCTTGACTCCGTCGCCTGGGTCCTCCCGGATTGGAGCGGCGCTTACTACTGGTATGCAACGACCGGTGGTATCGTCGGTACGGTCAATGTAAAGACGGGTGAAGTTCAAACCTACCGCTTGGACGGCGAGATCATCGAGAACTCGTTCGCTGTTGCCGAGGATGGAGTCTACATCGTTTCCGATCGCGCGCTCTACCAGTTCCGCCAGGACGGAACCGGCAAGATCAGCGTCGGCTGGCGAACTGAATACGATCGCGGCCCAGGGAGGAAGCCTGGCCACATAACTCGCGGTTCTGGGACGTCCGTATCTCTCACGGGCGGCGCGGACGGGTTCGTGGTGATCACCGACAATGCCGAGCCACGCATCCATGTCCTCTTTGTGCGTCGCTCCGACGGTGTCGTCGTCTGCAGCACGCCGCTGTTCGCAGAGGGCAAGAGCGGGACGGACATCAGTGTGGTCTGCTTCGAGCATGCCGACGTGGCGGGAATGGGGACGGGGCGCTACTCGATCATCGCCGAGAACAACTGGGGACACAGCAGGTTCCCCACCTCGCGACCGGAACCGGGCCTGACGCGCGTCGATCTCATTGCGCATGCCGACGGTACCTACAGCTGTAAAGAGGTCTGGACCAATCCTGTGCGCGGCATCTGCGTCTTCAAGCTCTCTTTCGGCAGCGGATTGGTCTACACCTATTGGCGCGATGAGCACAGTTCGATCACTTCGTGGTATCTGACTGGCGTCGATTTCGCCTCCGGAAAGACCGTGTTCAGGAGACTGGCGGGCACGGGACAAGGATACAACAACTGGGCTGGAGCTCTGTTCATCCATCCAGGCGGTGGGGTCATCTACACGACGACGATCTTTGGCCTGGTCAGAATCCAGAACGATATCCAGACTGCACCCAAAAAAACAGAGGCAGGTACCTAGATGACCGACTCACCGCGCCCATCGAACGTTGAGCACCCGCTCGCCCTCGGCTCGTTCCGTGTCTGGATTCAGTTGCTCGCGCGAAGCGGCGGCATCGATCGAGCGTACATGAGGCGCGCGCTCTTCGTTACGCTGTCAACTCTGCTGACGAGCCCGCTCAGGGTTTGGGAGTGCGTGCGCTACGCAGGGGTTGTGAACAGGACGCATGTCCACCCCGCGCCGATCTTCATTCTCGGACACTGGCGAAGCGGAACAACGCACCTACACAACCTGTTGTGCCAGGACAGGAGGTTCGGCTTCCTAACAACGTTCCAAGCCATGGCGCCCGGTTTCTGCCTGACAGGCGATGGGATGATCAAGAGGCTCTTGGCAAGGGCGGCCGCTGCCAGGCACCCAACGCGCGTCATCGACAACATCCCCCTGGTTCTCGACGCCCCGCAGGAGGACGAATTTGCGCTCTGCAATCTGTCGGATGTCTCCTTTCTGCATGCGTTCACTCTTCCGAGGAAGGCACGCGAGATCTTCGAGGAATCGGTGCTCCTGGATGACGTACACCCCAAGAGACTCGCCCAGCGCCTTCGTAGCTACGAGATGATACTGCGTAAGGCGACGCTCAAGGCCGGCGGACGGCGGCTGGTGCTCAAAAACTGTGCCAGCACCGCGCACATCGAGACCCTGCTTGAGCTCTTCCCTGAGGCCCGCTTCATCCACATCTACCGCAACCCTTACAACGTGTTCCTATCGACGCTCCACCTCTATCGCACCACCATCCCTCTATCCCAGATTCAGGCGATCAGCGATGAGGAGATCGAGGCTTACGTGCTGGAGTTCTACGACAGGCTCATGCATGCCTATCTGGCTGATCGGGCAAAGATCCCGACTGGGCACCACGTGGAGGTCCGCTTCGAGGATCTGGAGGCGGCTCCCCTGGAGGAGGTGAAGCGAATCTACGACACGTTGCAGTTGCCCGGGTTTGCCGAGGCAGAGGCCGGGTTCCGTGCCTATATCGACTCTGTTTCCGGCTACAAGAAGAACTCGTACGAGCTCAGCGCTGACGTGATCGAGAAGGTCAATCATTACTGGGCGTTCGCGTTCGATCAGTGGGGTTACGAACGGATCGAGCCCCCACCGGAGAGTGGCTAGTGCGTCATCTCATGCAACTGCGCGAGCAGCCGCTTCGCCTCGGCCTTGGCCTGACGGTTCCAGAAGGGCCAGTCTCCGATGTCAGTTGAAAGGACGATGGCCGTTTCTTGCTCAATCAACTCAGCATCCCGCACGCCCGTCAGCTTGCCGAACATGTTGTACGTGAACCCCCAGTACTCAGCGAGGATGACGCGATTGCGCAGGTACGTGGGGTCCATCTCGATTGACTCCTGGATAAGGGCGAGTCCGCGTTTATCGTCTCCTCCCATCATGCTTGGGACCATGACCAGAAGGGATCCCAGGGAGCTCGCTGCACCTCCCCCAAAGAAGTCCCTGTCGAGCTCGATCGTCCGCTCGAACAGGTCTATCACCGACCCCTGCTCCATCAGCCCCTTCATCGGATTCATCTTAAGGATCATGCCCCAGTTGCTCGCTGCCCAATATGTAGCAGCGGGATCTGTAGCATACTGCAGGGCGGCCCTCAAACCGCTGCGCTTGTGGGTGACGAACTCCTCATTCAAGCGAAGGCTTTGGAAGGCATAATCTTTTCCCTTGATGAAGAGCGCCTCATCCTCGGGCGTGTTCCCTTCGGTGAGCATCGTCGCTTCGTAGCAGAGCTGGGAGAGGCGGTCCAGGATATGAGCCTGTGACTGCACCGAAAGAGTGTCGAGACTCGGAAGCACTGACTCGTAGAGGGTAATCGTTTCGTCCATGTTTGCGGGAAGATAGCGTGACAAGTAGACGGTGTCAGCGTGTGCGATCCGATCGGCTACGGATTCCATGCCGAGAGCAACGCAACCGGCCAACAAGAGGAGAACCAAGACAAGCAATGGCACAAGCCTGCGGCGGATTCTGGCCATGGACACGCTCCTTCAGGAACAGACGTACAGGATCATTCTAGAGGTGGTTCGGCACATTGCCTATAGGGAAAATGTACTAAATACGCCAACCAGATTCTTGCCAAGAGCCGCGCAGAAGAGATCCCCAATCTACAGTCCAAGGCGACGACTAGCCTACGCTTGGAAGAGCGGGAACCTGTTTTCTCTGCATTCCACTGCCAGTCTTGGGAAGAGGATGCCTGTTCTGGTACAAGTCTCTTCTGAATAGCTGGCTCAGCGTTTATGCCGCTTGTGATAGGGGTTACCGACATTCACACGCATTTGTGCTAATGTAGCATTAGAAAGTCCTCAAAGAATGGGCAGAGGCGAGATGCGGAGAGAGATGTGATGTTAGCTTGTTTCTCCAAGGAGGGACGACGATGAAGAGAATGATAGTGTGCCTTGTTGGGATGGGGGCAACTCTTGTGCTGCTCTCCGCTCTGGTCTTTGGAGGGCCAAGCTCTCCTGTTCCAACCATCACTGCCTCGGTGGTAGATGTCGTTGATAGCAACACGATTGTGGTGAAGATCCTCGCCGTCTCTGATTCCTCACCGGTCTTTGCCGGAGACACCGTGCACATCCACCTGATCGGGATCGAACTCACACAAAGCGGCCAGGCGTTCTGGGAAGCAAATTCGGATATGTCGATCGACAGAACAGTGTACCTGGCAATCGATCCCGCGTCCGCTGTTTTCTGGAAAGGCGGCGACGATCCTCTACCGGCCTATGTCTATCTTGATTCTGAGGGGAAGACGCTGGCGGATTCACTGCTCATTTCGATGGGATTCGCCGAAGCGGTCGCTTCGTCAACGAGCGCTCAGACGTCGACAAGCGTGGCGACGTCCGAGTCGCAAGCTGAAGCCTCTAGCTCCACAAGTGCCGAGGCGTCAGCTTCGGCATCGACCGTGGCCACTAGCCAAAGTAGTGTCTCGACGGTTGCGGAGTCCAGCGCTGTCACAACTGTCCTGCCGCGGCCCGCAGGGTGTTGCTGTTGCTGCCCGATTCCAGAGCCGATCGCCGTGCTCGATCTTACATCCTGCGTTCGGCAGGGCAACTACGCCAAGCTCGAGATCGAAGCCGTTCCCGGGGCGTGGTACAAGATCGAAGTTGGCTACCCTTCATACCTGAGCACAGACCTCGACCTGAGCCCGCAGCGGGCGTCTTGCGGAGTCGTTATGTGGCGATGGAAGGTATACCCACAGACCCCGCCGGGTACATGGCCGATAACCGTGATAGCGCGCTTGGATGGACAGATCATTGGACGGCTCGATACGTACATCACGGTGCGACGCTGAAGGATAACTATCGTACCTGACGGAAGCTTCTAGCTAAGAATTCTGCTATTTCTCGCAGCGTACAAAATGCCCCATGTATCCTGAAGTGCGCCAAAAGCAGCCCAACTGCATAGCGTTCTTGCGATTCTTCAGAGGGTGCTTGTGGTTTGGTGTCCATGGGAGAGTTCCCGCGTGAATGGCCATCGCAACCAGTAATGGAAACGCGTGCTTCGCGAGCATCATTAGATTCGATCCCATGTTTTCGCTATCCTCTCTTCGAGAAGAACGAGATGGAGCCGAGAGAGCAGCGCCATGTAGCAACATACAGGGGGAGGTTGCAAGATGACAACAGAAGACATTCTACAGATCCGGATCTCGCTCGTTGATATTGTCCCTCCAATCTGGCGTCGCATCCAGATTCCCAGCACTTACTCATTCTGGGATCTCCACGTCGCCATTCAGGATGCCATGGGATGG
>JAGGSM010000133.1 GCA_021159105.1 Candidatus Bipolaricaulota bacterium | reverse complement strand
TAGGCCTGCTTCACTTCCTGCATGAACGATGGGGAGAGGCTCCGCTCGATACGGCCCTTGTTCTTCGGGAGGATCGCACAGATCTCGCCGAACGGAAGGCTTTCCGCATCCCTTCACTCAAGCCCTTACGTACGAGCGCCAACGTTGCGCAAGAGTGAAGCGGGATGGGCTAGCTGCGAAAGAGGACTGCCTCGCGCTTGAACGCCTGGATCGATGCGACGATCAGGATCGCGCCACAGACGATGTTCGCGCCAAGTGTGTACACGAGGTGGGAGAATTCCAGGTCGCCAACGATGATCTCCTGCAGGGCGTACAGGGCATTGGCGATTGGGATCAGGAAGCGGGTCCCAACGAATGTGCTGCTGCCGCTCATCGATACCAGCCCGATGAGGACGATCACCATGTAGATCGGCATCAGGTACGTGCTCGCCTCCTTCTGGCTGCGGGCGTAGCTTCCCACAATCACGACCAGGGCCGAGAGGATGATCGCCAACGGCACGAGGACGACGAGCATCCACCCGAACGCCCCCAGGCTGAGGGAGAACGTCGCCTGTACCCCCTGTGCGGCACCTGTTGCAGCAAGGCCTCCCCCGAAGAAGTGGACGCCGATCAACAGCCCGATCGCTGAGAGAATCGATGATACAAGGGACACTGTGAGGATTGTCAAGAACTTGCCCAGCACGATCTCGGTGCGCGAGAGCTGGCTCACAAGGAGCGTGGCGATAGTGCCGCGTTCCTTCTCCCCCGCGGTGATCTCCGCTCCCAAACCCATCGCCCCTGTGAGGATGGCCAAGACCATGAAGTAGGGAAGGAGACGGCTCAGGATCATTCGCCCCATCGATTCACCGGTGGCTACGTTCTCGACCTTCAGGTTGATGGGAGGGGAGAGTGAGTCGTAGTCCATTCCCAGCGCGTCGAGCTTCTCTCGCATCACGTCCTTCAAGTACACCTGCAGGAAGTCGCGCACCCGGGCCGCCGAGACGACCCCAACCTGGTCGGTCTGATCGTAGTAGAGCGTGATGTTAAGGCCGATCCCCTCGCCGCCGCTCGTCTTGGAGACGGACATCATCACCTGGCCGGTCTTGTCCTGCAGATCTTGCAGCCCGGTGTCGACGTCGGGAACGAATAGCGGGTAGAAGGAGGTTGCCGCCCGCACGCGGTCGTGGAATAGCTGATCTCCGGAGTTATCGACGACGATCACCGCGGGGATCAACGCGTCCAGCTTCCCCTGCTCAGCGGTGGTGAAGTGCCCCATCACCCCGACGATGAGCGGGTAGAAAAAGAGGGGAAAGAATACTGTCAGGATGAGTGTTCGCCGGTCACGCAGCGCACCGAGCAGTTCCTTGGAAAAGAGGAGGCGGACGTTCTTCCACATGCTATCTAGTCGCTTGCAGAACCAGTCTGGACAGTGGGGGCTATGGTCGAGGAATCGGGCGTTTCCTGTTCAGCGTTTCCGGGTGTTGTCTCAGATGATGTTTGGCTCGCTGGTTGTGAAAGTGCGACCTCGGACACCGCAGCCGGTGCTTCCGGCTGCGGTGCAGTGGTCGACACTTCAGTCTGCGTCTCGGTTTGCGGCGCAACTGAAGTAGGAGGAGAGGAAGGAGTAGGAGGAGTCACACTGTTCTGTGCACCGATTCCATTCTGATGCGAACTCTGCTCTCCACGGGTCATCGGGGGAGTGTCATCCTTGAGCACCGTTATAGTCCTCACTTGCTCGGTCGTTCCCGATGCGTTTCGGCTGTAGTAGCTGATCTGATGTGGCCCATCGATCCCCGTGACGTGGAATGCTCCGCTGTAGCGCCTCCATGCTCCACCATCGATCGCGTAGTAGGTCTTCGTGATACCGTACGTCGATGCGGAGGTCAGGTTGAGCATCACTGGGGTCTTGGAAGTGAGCCACTGTCCCTTATCGTTGTTGAAGCTAGGATTTCCAAAGGTGATGCTGGTCTGCGGCGGGTTGTTGTCCAGCACGAATTTGAGCTGCGTTGCTGGCTCAGCGTTCCCCAGGTTGTCGATTCCATAGTAGGAGACGGTGTATTTGCCGTCCGGCCCGCTCAGGGTGAACGGTCCTGTGTACTCCTGCCAGTCCTCCCCGTTTATGGAGTAGAGGATCCTCGCCACACCAGAACCGGGATCGCGCGCTTCGAGCGTAATCGGCATCTGTGATGTGAGCACCATTGATCCACCTTGGGAGACCGGTGTTCCCGCAAGACCCGCGGCCATCGGCGTGACCGGTTTCCAATCGACAGGAGGAGCCATCAGCGGGTGTGGGTCGTACAGTGCATTGTACGCTTGATCACCGACGCCGTCTCCGTCCGCATCCTGGCCCGTGTAATCACTCCAGTAGTTCCCGCTTTCGCCTGTCCAGGTGTTGAGGTGGCGCTGGTCGAGGCCATTTGTCCCATTGTCGATGAAGCTGTTACCGTAGGCCTTGTTCTCATTCGAGCCGACCATCATCACAACGCCGTAGTGATTCTTGGCGATGGCATTTCCGTCGATAACGTTCCCACTCGAGTTCAACAACCGCACGCCCGCCTCTCCAAGACTGATCTGGCAGTCCTCGATCTGGCCGTTGGTCACCGAGTTCAGGTAGATCCCGGCATCGCGTGCCTTCTCGATGACGCAGCCCCGGATCACAAAGTGAGCGCTCGTGTGATCGATGTAGATTCCGTAGTCGGTTGGGGATGCGTCGATGTACCAGCCCTTAATGACATAAGGATCTTCAGCGCTCCCGTTCCCCGATACGACACCATTTGCCAGCGTGAACGCATCGTTTCCGTAGATGTAAATCGGTTCATGGGCCCTCCACCACAGAAGCCCCCCGTCAGATTGCCCCCCCACCAGGACGACCGATACGACAGCGAATACCACCGTTGCCATCACTAATACGACCTTCCTGAACATCACTATCTCCTCCTTGCAATCTGTATCATGCGATAATGACAGGATACCACATCTAAGACAAAAAAAGAAGCTGCGTGCGAGATAATGGACAACGGAAGACTACTTAGTGTTGTCTGGGCTCCCGACAACGGAGAAGAAGACCTCCTCCATATCCTCTGCGGCGTAGGTCTCTTTCAGATTGGGAAGGGTTCCCAGGGCGCGCAGTTTACCGCTGTACAAAATCCCGATCCGGTCGCACAGCTTCTCGGCGATGCGCATGATGTGCGTTGAGATGAGGATCGTCCGCCCCTGCTGGCGAAATAGCTTGATCGATTCGACGACCGCGCGCGCCGCCATCACGTCCAGGCCGAACGTCGGCTCATCGAGGATGAGGACGGGTGGATCGTGGATGATGCTCCTGGCGAGGGACAGCTTCTGCTTTTCACCGGTGGAGAACGTCCCCACCCTGCGGTCCGCCAGTTTCGTCAGTTCGAGCATGGAGAAGATCTCATCCGTCCTTCGCGCGATCTCAGCATCATCCAAGCGGTTGATTCGCCCGAAAAAGCGGATCGTCTCTCGCGCCGTGAAGCGATCGTACAGTCCTGTCTCCGTCGCGAGGAAGCCGATCTGCTCTCGCACCTTCCCCGGATCGGTCCTTGTATCGTAGCCAGCCAGGATCGCGCTTCCCGAAGTTGGAGTGAGGATTGTGGCGAGCATACGCAGCGTCGTCGTCTTCCCCGCGCCGTTCGGCCCGAGGAGCCCGAATATCTCCCCCGCGTGACAGTCAAACGATAGGCCATCGACGGCACGCACCTCGCCCCTTCTGGTGCGGAAGACCTTCACCAGGTCGCGCGCCTCGACCATGACTTCGGTTGCCGACGCAGGGGATTGTTCGCTCATAGGTACTCCATTCCCAGTATCTCCTGCAGAACATCGGGTACGCGCACTCGCCCGTCAGCCGTCTGGTTGTTCTCCAGAATGGCGGCCATCAGCCTCGGAGTGGCGACACCGGAGCCGTTCAGCGTGTGTACGTATTCCGGCTTCTCGCCCTCCGCTGGGCGATAGCGCGTGTTGCCGCGTCGAGCCTGGAAGTCCTCGCAGTTGCTGCACGATGAGACCTCGTAGTAGCGCCCCTGGCCGGGAAGGTAAACCTCGATATCGACCGTCTTCGTCGCCTGTTGTGCGAGGTCCTGCGTCGACAGAAGGGCCACGCGATAGTGCATCCCCAGCGCCTGCAGTATTCCCTCTACGTCTTCGATCAACGTCTCCAGCTCGTCGTAGGAGGTCTCCGGCTTGGTGAACTTGAACAGCTCCACCTTGTTGAACTGATGCACCCTGATCAGTCCTCGCTCCTCCTCACCGTACGTTCCCGCCTCTCGCCGAAAGCAGGGGGTGTAGGCAACGTACTTCTTCGGCAGATCGCTTGATGAGAGGATCTCGCCGCGGTGGAGGTTTGCTAGCAGCGTCTCAGCAGTCGGAGTCAGATAGAGGTCGTCCTTCTCGCAGTAGTAGTCCTCGTCGGCGAACTTCGGAAGCTGCGATGAGACGTAGAAGCTCTCTGGATTTGCCAGGAAGGGAGGGAAAACCGCTGTGTAGCTGCGGCGGGAGTGGTAGAAGAACATGTATTGGATGAGCGCCATCTCCAGCATCGCTCCCGCTCCGACGTACATCGGGAAGCGCGCCCCAGCGATCATCGCCCCGCGCGTGAAGTCCAGGAGCCCCTTCTCCTCCGCGATCTCCAGATGGTTCTTGACGGTAAAGTCCTGCTGAGGGACTTCACCGTGACTGCGCAGGATGACCTTCTCCTCCTTCTTCCCCACCGGAACAGATGCGTGTGGAACATTGGGGAGGAGCGACAACAGGTAGTTGATCCGCTTCGTGTCATCGTTGAGCTCGGAATCCAGAGCGCTGATCTGCGCTGATACAGCGGACATCGCCTCGATCTGCTGTGTGGCGTCCTTCCCCTCGCGCTTCAACCGACCGACCTCCTGGGAGCCGCGGTTGCGCTCCGCCTTCAGCTCCTCGACCTTGCTGATCAGTTCTAATCGGCGCGCATCGAGTTTCATGATCTCGCTGAGGTCTATGGAGCTATCCCGCGTCTGCAGCCTTCTTTCGATCTCTTTGCCTTCTTTCCGCAATTTGTGAATATCAAGCATCAATTTTCGCCTCCACTAAAGCAGGATTCTAGTGGAAGAAGCGACCGCGCACAATATGACTCGCTGCTTGTCGGTTCAAAGCTATAACAAAACCCGTAATTTCACCACGAAGGACATGGAGGACACGAAGAAATGAGGGGACAAACTGCTCGGTTACGTTCTTGGGCTTGCTATGAAGGCTGATTCTTTTCTTTGTTCGCATCTAGGAAAGACTAAGGTTCATCCGCAGTCCCGTTTTCACTCTCTTTGCTCGATTTGAGAGCTCATCAAGTTCTATTCTTCGTGTCCTTCGTGCTCTTCGTGGTGGATTCTCTCTGTATTTTGCGGGAGATCGACAAGAGGAAAGAATATGAAGCCGTGCCGATTCCCGGCTATAATGAGCGCACCGATGAAACTACTTATCTATTCCAAAGCCCTTTATTCGAGCTGGGTCTACTACAGCGCCGATCGTATCCTGTTCGACGCTGGAGAGGGAGCAAGCTCCATCCTTGGGAACAAGGCCTTCGCCATCAAGCGGGTGTTCCTATCGCACGGTCACGCCGATCACATCGCCGGCCTCGTTTCTCTCGTCAACATCCGCAACAACGGGATGGGAGACAAGGAAAAAGAGCTCATCATCTACTATCCAAAGGAAAACTACCTCATCTCCGAGATGATCAACTTCATCTCTCGCACGAACAAGCGATTGAGCTACTCCCTGGAATGGGTCCCGCTGGAAGCGGGAGACCGCGTGGAGCTGCTCGGCGGCCAGCTTCCCCGCTACATCGAGGCCTTTCCCACTGTGCACACGTACAGTGAAGCGTCGCTGGGCTACAACATCGTTGAGGTCCGCCACCGACTGAAGTCCGAGCTTGCCGGTGCGTCGCAGGCGGAGATCATGAAGATGATCAGGGAGAAGGGGAGGGAAGCGATCAGCGAGATCTACGATCAGCGCCTGTTCTCCTACGGAGGAGACTCGGTCCCAATCAAGCCGGAGTACATCGCCGGCACGGAGGTCCTCTGCCACGATACGACCTTCCTCGATGAGGAGGACCGCAAGGAGTACAAGCACGCAACTTTAGCCGAGGCGATCGATGTAGCGCGCAGGGCGGGAGTGAAGAAGGAGCTAATCTGCCTTCATATCTCCAGCCGCTACAAGAACAAAGTACGAGAAATTGCCGCGGCCAGTGGCCGCTATGAAGGCCTCGACTTTAAGGTGACCCTCGTTCCTCCCGGGCGTGTGTTCACCGTGGAGTGAAGTGTCCAACGTACGGTCCCGCCATCTACTCGCGTTGCTGAAGGTCCACTCTGCAACGCAGTTCGCCTTCTACATAAGCCTGCTTCTGCTGATAATTCTGCTTGCTACCCATCTCCTTACGGTAAGAGAACTCCCTTCCGCGATCGACTGGCGGCTTCTGATCCTTCTCGGATCGTTCATGCTCATCTCAGAGGGATTGAAGCTAGCCGGTTTCATGGATTGGATTGCCGCGATAATGGCCGATACCGGTCACAGCTTGGGCAAGCTATACTTGCTACTGTTGATAGGGGCATTCGTGCTGGCAATGCTCATCACCAACGATGCCGCCTTGTTCGCGGTCATCCCGTTCACTATTGTCCTTGCCCAGCACGTAAAATTAAGCCTACGTCGCATAGTGATCTACGAGATCATCGCGGTGAACCTGGGAAGCGCATTGACCCCGTGGGGAAACCCACAAAATCTGTTCATCTACCACTACTACCACCTTTCACCTGGAGCCTTCTTTCATCAGAGTTATCCGTTCGTACTCATCAGCCTTGCTGCCCTCTATCTGCTTTCCATGTT
>JAGGSM010000117.1 GCA_021159105.1 Candidatus Bipolaricaulota bacterium | reverse complement strand
CTTCGAACCCACTAGTAAACAACTCACTATAACTGATAACGCCGCTATTCTCATTGCCATGCAACCCTCCTCACAAGATCCTTGACTGTATCGATCATAGAGGGCGATGGTTGTGAAGTCAATCCTCTGCAGGGGCGGTTCCCCGTCGCTTGGGGCGTGCTTCTCACGAAGCCTCTTGATACACTGCTTGCTTGCGGCAGCATACATCACTTGGTTCGCACGACCGGCCGCTGCGGCTATAATCGTGATACGGAGGTAGAACATGACGATGAGACGTCCATTGATCGCTGGAAACTGGAAGATGCACAAGACCCCGCAGGAGACGGAGGGGTTCATCCGCGGGTTTCTCCCAAGGGTGAAGGGGGTTGATAGTGTCGATGTCCTGATCATCCCCCCTTACACGAGCTTGGATCGCGCCGGCAGGCTGATCGAGGGGACATCGCTGCTGCTCGGGGCGCAGGACCTGTGCAGCGAGCCTGAGGGCGCGTTCACTGGTGCCATCTCGGCGAAGATGCTCGTTGCCTGTGGCTGCAGTCACGTCCTTGTCGGGCACTCCGAGCGGCGCGAGCTGTTCGGTGATGATGATCAGATTGTCTCCCGTAAGCTGAAGGCCGCCCTCGATGCCGGGCTGATGCCGATCCTGTGCGTTGGGGAGACGCTCTCAGAGCACGACCGGGTTGAGGAGAAGGTCACCGGCCAGCTGAGGGATGATCTTGCGGGGATCGATAAGGAGGGACTGGAGAAGGTTACGATCGCCTACGAGCCCATCTGGGCGATCGGAACGGGTAAGACAGCGACCCCAGAGGTGGCGCAGGAGACGATCGGCATGATCAGGAGTTGGATCGCACAGCACTACGATGATGCGGCCGCACGAGGGATGCGCATCCTGTATGGAGGCAGCGTCAAGCCGGCAAACGCCGCATCCCTGCTGGCTCAACGCGACATCGATGGGGCGCTCGTTGGTGGGGCATCGCTCGATGATGAGAAGTTCGCTGCGATCGTCGATGCGGCACTGTAGGTAAGGTCGATTCCAACGGGACATCAGTGCTCATGGTAGCTTGAGGGGAAGGTATGACGTTCAACATTCCTAATCAGATCACGCTTGCCCGCATCGCCAGCGTGCCGCTGTTTATGTACCTGCTCCTGATGGAAAAGCCAGTGGGGACGATCCTGGCGATTGTGTTGTTTGTCCTTGCTGCTGCGTCGGATGCGGTCGATGGGTACCTGGCCCGCAGCATGAAACAGACGACGGTGTTCGGCAAGTTCGCCGATCCGATCGCCGACAAGCTCCTCATCGCCGGGGCGCTGATCTCGTTTGTGGAGCTGGGAGAGTTGAGCGCGGCTGTGACCATGGTCATCATCTCCCGCGAGTTCCTGGTGACCGGACTGCGGATCATGGCGATCGCCGAGGGGAAGGTTATCTCCGCAAGCCTGCTGGGTAAATTGAAGACCATGTCACACATCGGGCTTGTGTTGGTCATCCTCACCGGACGCTACTTCCACTTGGGCCCCGGCCTGCTGACCCTTAAATCGGTGTTCATCTACCTGGCGATCGGCCTCGCTGTCATCTCCGGGGGGGAGTACTTCTACCGTTCACGGCAGCTGTTCAGACAATAGACGTGGCATTTGTCTAGGTTGCACGGAACAAACATGCACGACGAGCGTGACAAAGATTACCGCAGTTAGAGCGCTCATTGCAGACACTCTGGCTGGAGGCTGATCTTATGTCTAGGCACCTGTTTCGTACGGTCGTTGGAGCGTTGGTCATCCTGGTAGCATCTGGAGGCTGCGCGCTCGCCAGCGCGTCGATCAGCATCAGCGCATCGCTCGATCCGGTCCCCCGCTGGGATTACCTGACCTATGAGATTGTTGTCGTAAACGGCACAAGCCCAGACGACCTCACGGTGAATGACCCGCTTCCAAACGGGCTTGATCAGTACAACGCGACATACAGGGTGAACGATGGCGATTGGCATACCCTCCCCCCTTACGGATTGATCCCGCTGGGGACGGTGGGAGCCAACTCGCATGCGACGATCGACATCAAGGCGCGGGTGCAGTCAAATGCTCCGGCGCGTCTGACGAATGTCGCGGACCTGACGAACGGATCGAACAAGCTCGATTCCGCGAGCGTGACGGTGAACGTCCTCCCATCGGTCGATGCCGGGCCGGACATGATGGTCCGCCTGGGCGCGACAACCACCTTCTCCGATGCCTCGGCTTCGGACGGAGGTGGGAACATCGTCTCCTACGAGTGGGAGGCGACTGCTGGTGGAGCGGCCGTGGGAAGCTTCGTCGACCCGAGTGTGCTCCATCCCACCTACACCGCTCCGAGCACAAGCGGTCCGGTCTGCCTCACGCTGACCGCGACGGATGAGGACGGTGGCCAGTCGAGCGACTCGTTCTGGCTTAACGTGAACTCCTTTCCTACGGCGGACGCCGGTGCGGACAAATCGGTGGATGAGGGACAGGACGTTCTTCTAGCGGATGCCAATGCCAACGATGCCGACGGGTACATCGCCTTCTACAGTTGGGACGACGGCGGGTCAGGTGGATCGTTCGACGATCCGCATGTGCTGCACGCCGTGTACACCGCGCCGAACATCGATGAATGCGCCGGAGAGGACCTTACCCTCACGCTGACAGTGACGGACAACCTCGGGGCGACGGGAACGGATGAGTTGCAGATCCATGTAGCGAACATCAACCACCTCCCCCAGGTCGATGCAGGTGATGATCAATCGGTGGCTCCGGGCGATCAGGTCACACTTGCCGGCGCGGCGAGCGACCCTGACGGTCCGCTGGCGGATATTCACTGGGAGCAGACAGCCGGCCCGAGCGTCGTCCTATCAGATGCGAGCGCGCTATCCACGACATTTATCGCCCCTGATAGCGATGCGACGCTACGCTTCAAGCTCTCCGCGACGGATGGATGCGGCGAGAGCGCAAGTGATGAGATGACGGTCAACGTGAGTTCGGCTCCTGTACCACCACCGGTGACTAAGACGGCGAAGATCACGATCGAGAAGTCCGCGGACCGGACGGAGGCAGCGCTCGGTGAGACGATCACCTATACCTACAGCGCCACCAACTCGGGGGAGGTCAGCCTCTCTGAGGTGAGTGCGACGGATGACATGCTGGGCCCGATCAGCCTGGGGAAGGACGTACTGGCCCCAGGAGAGAGGACAACAGGCACGGCGCAGATCACGGTGAGCAAGGATCTGTTCCCCGGGCCGATCGTGAACACGGTCACAGTGAGCGCACGCAGCGAGGACGGATCGCCGGTGACCGACAGCGCGAGCGCGAGCGTCACCCTCGTCTCCAGGCCCGCGGGGATCAAGATCGAACTGATAGCACAGGATAGCCGCGGCTTTCCCATTTCACCGTTCGATCCATTGACGGTGGGGGAGGAGATAACCTACGTGTATACGATCACCAACACCGGACAGACCCCGCTCGACCACCTCTCACTGCGCGATGAGCGCGTTGGGGAGATTCCCCTTGCAGAGACATCCCTTGCCCCGTGGGAGAACTCGATTGGCTCGTTTGGCGTGACGATCAGCGAGGCTGATCTGCCCGGGGCGTTCTCCGATACGGCTACCGTGAGGGCGAAGGATCCCTCGGGAAATACGGTTGAGGGAAGCGATACGCTTGTCCTCTACGGCCTCTCTTCCTCGGGGAACCTGGAGCTGATAAAGACCTGCTCCACCGACAGGGCAGCACTCGGCGATGTTATCACCTACACGTACACGATAACGAACATCGGGCAGACGACGATCACCGAACTGGTATTGACTGATGACCACCTCGGTGATATCACTCTTCCGACGCGCGCTATCGCCCCGGGGGAGACGATCGTCGCCACCGCCGAATACACGGTGAGCGAGGACGACCTCCCCGGGCCTCTCACCAACAGCGCGACGATCAGCGGACAGGGCCTCTCCGGCGAGGCCACGACGAGCAGTGTATCCCTGAGCATCGAAGTGACAGAGGCAAGTGCTGGTGGAGGTGGGAGCAGCGAGAATTCTCTCGACGGGAGGGTGATCATCAGCGAGATCGCCTGGGCGGGGACGCCGGCCAGCCCGGCCGACGAGTGGGTGGAACTGCGCAACCTGGGGTCGATTCCAGTCGATCTCACAGGATGGACCCTCGCCTGGTACCGCAAGGGTGGCGCCACTCCCCCGGAGGATCAGTGGACGCGGGTTCCGCTCAGCGGCACGATCAGCCCATCGCCGATAGACCTGTTGGCACCACGTGATCCCGGCTCCCAGATTACGTTCGCCCAATCCGGCGCGGATTCATGGCGCGTGGTCGACATATCCTGGTGGGCAACGGGAGGGAAGGAGGACGGCGGAAACGGGTGCTACCTCCTGGAACGAAGGGGCGATGATACGGTGAGCGATGTAACGGCCGATCTTGTCTACGACAGAGGCACAACGTACCCGTACATCCTCCCCGATGGCGGCGCGGTCGTGCTCCTCATCGACGCCGCTGGAAGCGTTGTTGACACGGCCAACGCTGAGCACATGGATAGCGCAGGATGGCCAGCGGGGAACGTGGATAGCTGTGCGACGATGGAGCGGACCGACCCGCTGGTGGGCGATGTGGATTCCAATTGGCACACCAACCCCGGCATACTCACAACTGGCCATGACTCGGCCGGGGACCGCCTGATCGCCAGCGTTAGCAAGCCCAACTCGCCCTCGCTCGAGGAACTGACGCTTCTGGCAAAGGAGAAAATAACTCCCGTTCAGGCGGATGGGGCGATCAGCCTACAGGTCCCCGGCGGCGGAGTGCCACGGGTCCAAGTGGCAGTGATAGGGATCGAGGGAGCAGCAGGCGGGGGTGGCGCAGCATCATCCGGGCTGTCGTTTGCCACCCACTACGCCAAAGAGGACTCGCTCCTGACGATCGATCCGACGGCGCTGGCTCCTGGCACGTACTTCGTGTGGATCACAAACGGTTCAGGCGAGGCAACACTCGTCCCAATCTCCGTCAAGTAGGTTGTCTGGAAGGGCAGCTCGCGGCTTAGTGGCAGTGGCGACGCAGTGCCTGCAGCGCCTGTTGGTTGTTGGAGCAGGCGAAGACGACCAAGCCCGTCCTTCCATCCTGGGGGACAGTCGCGTACAGCTCGTCTATCTCTATTCCCTTTCTGGCGAGGGCTTCGCTCACCCGGCACAGGAAACCGGGGTGATGCGGCAGTTCAACGATCAGCACATCCCGTTCCTCCACCTCGAAGTCCGCCTTGCGCAGGGCATCGCGCACGAACGACTGTGATGCGGTTATCAAGTGGATGCTCGTCTCAGCATCATCGGTCTTCACAACAACGGAGAGGAGATTGAGCCCCATATCATCAAGGATGCGGATCACCCTTGCCAGGGCGCCGACCTCGTTTGCCGCATGAACGACTATCTCTTGCTGTATACGTATCTGGCGCATTGTTCAATCCCCCACAGGGGTCCCCCTTGGGGAGTGCTTCTCACAAAGCCTATTGATACACTGCCTGCTCGCGGCGGGGTAGTGCATCCTCCAGTACCTATTCTATGATGATCTGCCAGCTTTCACTGCCCGATTGGCTCACCTGGAACAGACATTCGCTCACTTCGAACTTCAAATCAAGTTGATCTCTCACCATCAGGGAGACTGTGTATTGTCGCCAGGACGCGCTCTGCCGTCTTCTCTATGCTCCCCTCGGCATCTATCATCGTCACATCCGCGAAACCTGATGGGATGAACTCGCGCTGCAGGTGCTGCACCCGCTCGTCTCTGAGCAGCCGCTTTGCGCGGGTGTTGCGGCTGGCGGAAAGCCAGATGATGGCATCGAACAGGGAGTAGTCGACGTGGCGAGAGACGCCGAGGAGCGCCCCTTCGACGAGGAGGATCTTCGTTCCCAACGCCTGCTGTTCTTCTGTAATCGAACGCAGCCTCTCGCTCAAGGCCGGGTGGACGATCCCGTTCAGGTCAGCGAGCCCTTCGGCGTTCGAGAATACTAGTTTCCCCAGCTTCGAGCGATCGATCTCTCCTGATGTAAGGATCCCACGCCCGAAGCGGGAGATGAGTTCTTCATAAGTGCGGCTTCCAGATCGATAGGTATCCCACGCCAGCCGGTCGAGGTCGATCCACACTATCCCCTCTTGTTTCGCGAGCGTTCTTGCTACCGCGCTCTTTCCGCAGCCCGGTTCACCGGCGATCCCGATCACCTTCATTTCTCCTCCTCGTCACTGAAAAAGATACCTGATACGCTGCTTTTATGGTAGCGCGTTTACCAAGATGAGCCTTGATGATGAAACTAGCGGCTGTGGCGTGTGTAGATGAAAGCGAGGTGATAAAGATGTTAAAACTACAACGTTTCTTCCTGGCGGCCCTCCTTGTTGGTTTGATGCTCGTTCCATCGCTAGCCCACGCACAAGGCGCGCCGACGCCACTGGGGATCATCCCCGCTCCCAATCCTGGGGGCCTGAGCGTGAGCGTGTGGACGGACAAGCAGACGTACGCGGTCGGCGAGAACGCGCTGATCTACTTCACGGTCAACCAACAGGCCTACATTTACATCTACGACCTGCAGCCTGACGGGGTCGTGCGGCTTGTGTTTCCGAACGCCTACTCCCAGAGTAATTTCGTCTCTGCGGGAACGCACGTGCTCCCCAATGCCGGATACAAATTCCTCATTACCGCTCCTACAGGCCTGGAGAAGCTGCAGATATTCGCTAGCCTCGTTCCTCTAAACCTGACACCGAGCACGTACAGCGAGCCCTATCCACAGGTCAGCCCGCAGGGGATTCAGGGGCAGATCATGGGGATCACCCCCCAGGCATGCTGGACGACGGCGTGGACTTCGTTCACCAT
>JAGGSM010000134.1 GCA_021159105.1 Candidatus Bipolaricaulota bacterium | reverse complement strand
GAAGATCGAACCGGGCAGGCCCGAGGCGAGGCTGATCGCGTTGTTCACATCGACTGGACCGTTCACAAGCGGAAATTCATCGCTCAGCGCCGCGCGTAATAGGAACTCGCTCGCCGGCTTCCCTCGCCCGCTGGGGTGGTACTTCCCGTGGCGGAGCATCTTACGCACGCGCTTTCTAAGCTCCGCTGGAACGTACTCCTCACCACCGTCTTGTGCCTGCTTGATGATATCGGCGAGGAACCCCGGCGCGCTTTCCGTCGGCAGGGGCGGCTCGATCCCCTCGGCCCAGATCAACGCCGGGATCACCGGGCAGGGCTGCAGGTCATCACTGATCTCAAGTGAGTAATTCATGATTCTCCTTACACTGGCCTCGCGATCAGATCGTACCCGTCAGCTCCGGTGACCTCCACCTCGATGAACTCCCCAACGCTGAGCCCCTTTCCCTCAACGAAGGTGATGCTGTCGACGTCCGGGGCCTGGGTGCGCGATCTGGCGAGCCACACTCCATCCTTATCACCCGGTGCGTCGATCACTACCTCCATCCTGCTTCCGACGAGCGACGCGTTGCGGGCAAAGACGATCTCCTGCTGGGCGAGCATCAGCTCGGCAACGCGCTCTTCCTTGACCTCTTCTGGAACCTGACCGGGCATGAGAGCGGCCGGTGTGTCCTCCTCCTGCGAGTAGGGGAAGACACCGAGATGGTCGAACTCGAGTTGTCTGACGTACTGCAAGAGCTCATTGAACTGTTCATCGGTCTCGCCCGGGAATCCGGCGATGAACGTCGTGCGGATAGCGATACCAGGAACCCGGGCGCGCAGGCGCTCGATCAGCCTCAGGGATTCATCTCTTGTCACCCCGCGGGCCATGCGGCGGAGGATATCGTCGTTTAGGTGCTGCAGCGGCAGGTCGACGTATGGGCAAAGCTTCGGTATCTGCGCGTAGGCGTCGATCATCCCGTCGGGGAAGTGGGCCGGATGGGTGTACAGCAGGCGCAGCCAGTGCAGATCCGGGATCTTCGCCAGGCGCGCCAGCAGGTCGTGGATGCGCATCCCTCCCGGCGCTTCCGCCCCGTACACCGTCGTGTCCTGCGCGATGACGTTGATCTCGCGCACGCCTCGCTCCACCAGCTCCTCGGCCTCGCTGATGATCTCGCCTGCTGGGCGGCCGTGATACGATCCGCGGATGAGTGGTATGGTGCAGTAGGTGCACCTGTTGTCGCAGCCATCTGAGATGCGCAGGTAAGCGGTGTGAGATGGGGTGAGCAGGAAGCGTCCGCTGTCACAGGTGCGGGTGAAGCCGCAGGCCGCGAGGATCTCCTCGTCCTGGTTCAGGCCGAACACCCCGTCCACCTCGGGAAGTCCCTGGCGCAGTTCCTCGGAGTAACGCTGCGCCAGGCAGCCCATCACGATCAATCGCTGGCAGTTTCCCTCCTCCTTGTAGCGGGCGTAGTCGAGGATCGTATCGATCGACTCACGTTTGGCCGGCTCGATGAACCCGCAGGTGTTGACGATGATGATCTCCGCCTCCTCCGGTGGTGCGCCAACGATCGCTCCAGCAGCGGCGAAACGGGCGAGGATCCGTTCTGAATCGATCAGGTTCTTGGCGCATCCCAGGCTCGCCAGGTGCACCCGCGGCCCGTTTCTCGCTGCATCATCGCTCACGCGTAACTCCTCTTCCCTTATCGCTTGCCAAGGGAGCCACTACTTCGTCGAGGCCTGCTTGGCGACTGAGTTTGTCGCCCTCTCGATCTCTTCAGCATCTCCCAGGTAGTAGTGCTTGACCGCCTGCAGATCATCATCGAGCTCGTAGACGAGGGGAAACCCGGTTGGTATGTTCAATCCGGTGATCTCCTCCTCCGAAACATCGTCCAAGTACTTCACCAGCGCGCGCAGGCTGTTCCCGTGCGCCGCGATCAGGACGCGCTTTCCCGCCTTGAGATCAGGGACGATCGTCCCATGCCAATAGGGGAGGACCCGCTCCAGTGTGTCCTTCAGGCACTCTGATGCGGGGAGCTCCTCCGGCTTGAGTTGCGCGTAGCGCGGGTCGAACCGAGGATGGCGCTTATCATCTCGGTCCAGCGCCGGAGGGCGGACGGCATAGCTTCGCCGCCACTGATGCACCTGCTCCTGCCCGTACTCCTCTGCCGTTTCCTTCTTGTTCAGCCCCTGCAGCGCGCCGTAGTGCCGCTCGTTCAGGCGCCACGAGCGATAGACGGGGATCCACATCAGATCCAGCTCATCGAGCGCGATCCACAGCGTGCGGATCGCCCGCTTGAGGACAGAGGTGTAGGCAACATCGAAGGTGTAGCCCCCTTCACGCAGGATCTCGCCGGCCCGCTTCGCCTCGGCCAACCCCTTCTTCGAGAGATCGACGTCCGTCCACCCGGTGAACCGGTTCGCCAGGTTCCATTCACTCTCTCCGTGACGGAGTAATACTAGCTTGATGCTCATCTTGGGTCTCCTTCTTACTATTCGCGTAAGCCTGCGCCGGACTGCTGCGGCGAGGCGCGTGTCGATTATAGCAGGTGCTGCCTGGAGGGGGCCAGGTGTGGTGTTAGGGGGAGTTTGTTATGGGGAGATCTGTCGATGCTGCTGAAAGCTGCACGCTGTCAGGAGAGCTATTAACTTGAAGCGACAGCTTCCTTCGTCGTGCCCGCCTTCGCGGTCTTCTCAGGGGTGGCGCTCGATGCTGCCGTGCTGCCGTCCTTGGAGTCGGCCGATGACTTGCTCTCCGAGGAGCCGCTTGCCTTGGTTCCAGCCGAGCCTACCTTCCCCTTATGAGCGTAGTCCGTCTTGTAGTACCCACTTCCCTTGAACTGGATCGCGACCCGCGACACCATTCGCCGCGTAGCATCGCTTCCACACTTCGGGCACACCGGCGCATCCGCCTGCCCCGGCTGGCGGGCCAGTATCTTGAACTGATTACCACAAGATTCACACTCATATCGATAGAGCGGCATCTTCAACCTCCTACGCATTCCGGCGAGATACGCCGTTAGCACTTCCTATTATTGACTGCCAACAATTTTAACCACTGCAATCGGCTTCGTCAAGGCAGGGACCGTCGATCAGCCGCGAGAGAGGGCAAAACCCGTCGAGAGGCGACGGAGGAAGACGTTACCGTTGATCGGTCCGCTCGCCCCGAAGTGGCGTGCACACAAGCGCACCGCCCTGGCGAGCCTCGTCTCTGCGTTTTCCGTCGTCCTCTCTTCTTCAAGCATCCTATTCAGGCCTCTCCAGGCGACCGATCCAACCTCTGGCAGGCTACCGACGATAGCGTGACAGTAGCCGTCGGTCGACGACTCCCCCATCCACGCGGGCTGCCCCCAGCGACTGAGGGCCGGGGCGTCCCCATCTCGCCCCGCGAGGATCACCGAAGGGATCCGCTCGATCCAACTGTCCGGTGGAGAGCGCCGTTCCATCCAGGAGAGTACGCTTGTGATTTCTCGCTTGGCATCTGAGTACTCGACGTCGACCGGGCAGGCTGCTTCTTGACACTCCCCGAGCAGATCGACCGGATGAGTGCTGCGGCACTTGATCCCCAATGATGACAGTACCTGCTTCATGGCGCGGGTCTGACCAGCGAGGCCAAGGCAAAGGTCCCCGTTCAGGGCGAGCGTCTTGAGCGAGTCCTCGGATAGGATAGCTGAGCTCTCATCCATCACCCGTCCGTCGCTTGCAAGGACTATGTCCGCATCATCTTTCACAGCTACAATCAGGCTCATGGTCCCTTCAGGATAAACCGATTCACCCCCCGCTGCAACAGCAGGAGTGCGTGCACGCGAGGCATGAACTGCAAAGGAAGCGTCATATCACAAGAACAGTCGTGGTGTGTACATCCCAACGGGTGCGGAATCATCCCCTGCAGGGGATTGACCTTGCCTGCAGTTGGTCATAAACTCATCGCGGTTTCGTGGTGGTACAATCGAGCAGAATCAAGGGGGAAGGGATGAAAATAGGGATCATTATCTGCGACCGCTATCGCACCTGCGGTGGCGGGAAGTGCTTGCGAGCGATGAGGGAGCGGAGTGGGGCGTTTTCACGCTATTCGGCGTCCGAGCCGCTGGAGATTGTCGGCTACTCCACCTGCGGAGGGTGCCCAGGTGGGAACATCGAGTACGTGCCGGAGGAGATGGTGAAGAACGGGGCGCAGGCGATCCACCTGGCGACTGGGTTCGTCGTCGGCTATCCACCCTGCCCGTACATCGACTACTTCATCAAGTTCATCGAGGAGCGCTACCACATCCCGGTGGTCCTTGGAACGCATCCGATACCGCAGAAGTACTACCTTGTGCACAAGGACCTGGAGTCATGGGAGGGAATGAAGGGCCTCTCCGACCTGCTAGCGACCGAGGAGGTCAGGAGAGCCTACGACTGATTCCGCCTATATCGACTTGAAGATCCGCGCCAGTGGGTGGCCGGGAGCGTCGACGTGCAGATCGAGGAAGAAGCCGAACGGCGTCTGCAGCGCCTCGTAATCCGACTTGACTAGGCGCTCCTGTGCGCTATCGAGGAGCTTCTTTGTGAACTCAGGTGACCCCTTCTCCTCTGCTAGGTGGGCGAAGGAGTGAAGGACGATCTTGCGTGTCTCGTTCTTGCGCGCCGCCCACTTGAGGTGCTTGATCATGTGGGTCTCGACACTGCTTCCCCTCTCCTCATCCTGTGGCTCGACGTGGATGAAGCCGACGAGTGCACCCTCGATGGTCTCCTGTTCGTCCCGATCGGCCTCGGAGTCGAGTGTCTTCAGTGTCGTCTTGTATGAAAAACGGTCCGCGTAGATCATCAACAGCTTCATGCTCTATCATCGCTCCTCTCTCTCGATCAAGGGAAACGAGGGGAAGCCTGACAGGCTTCCCCTCGCAACATCATCACCAATCTAACTCTAGATCAGGTCCATACCGGCCGAAATCGTCAGCCCTCTGGACCAATCAGAAGCTCCAATTCCCTTGGAGAACCCGGCCTGCAGGGAGATCGCAGCGCCGCCGATGTTGAACGACACGGAAGCCGTCACCGCCTGACTGTCGGTCACCGTACCACCGAGCGGCTGCACCCGCTGCAGCTGGTAGTTGATGATCAGGTCGACGTTCTCCTTCAGCGCGTAGTCGTAGGAGGCATTCACGCTGAGCGTGTTCTCCGAAGCGATGTCGAACGGACCATAGAACGTCGTGTGCAGCATCATCTGGGAACCTGGCGCTGGAGCGAGCGACGCGTCCCCGGAGATCGTCACGAGTACGTCCTGCGCTCCGCCCGCGGCGTCGATCAGCTCGTAACCGAGCCCCGCCTGCACCGCCCAACCGCAGCTAGCGGAGTCGCCGGTGGCGAGAACGTCGTCCTCAACCGTTATCAGGGCGCGCGCGTCCAGGGTGACACCGGCCTCCTGTTCGATGAGCGGCTCGATCGCTGCGACGAGGTCCTTGATCGTCGCGTATTCCACCTTCTTCCCGATCTCAGTTGCGATCGCCATCAGGGTGTCCTCGGAGAGAGGATCACTGATCGCTCCGAGTGCCAGCAGGTCCTTCTGGATGTTCACCGCCTTCGCCAGCGGGGTGACATCGTTGAACCGACCGTAGCCGACACCGATGCTCACATTCACTCCGGGCTTTGCCTGCCCGAGGGAGTAGGACGCGTTCGCCCCACCGAACCCGAAGACGGGCATGTCCTCGCTCAGGTAGTAGCGGAACGTTCCACTCCCCTGCCCGAGCCCAGCGGCGATCGCGAAGTCATCGAAATTGATGGAGCCACTTCCGGCCAGGGTGAACCCGTAGTCCGGAGAATCGAAGAGCTGAGAATAGTCGAGGGCTATCTTCCCTGAGTTCTCTTCCACCCCGGCCACAGCGGGATCATCGAAGTACCGGTAGCTCATCGACAGCTTGAGGTTGGTCAAGTTCGTCTGCGGCGAGTGGTAGTTACACAGGGACATCGTGCCTCCAAACGCCATCACTCCGACAAGCAGAACCCCTAAAACAAACGTTGCCCACTTCATCATCATCACCTTCCTTTGTATTGTTAACCACTGCATATTATAGCAAACAGCTTATCGGTCGACTACTGCCGCGCTTCTCCATGCGCGGGCATCATTTTCGCGTTGTAAAGGAGAATGTGTCTGTGACGGATATCTCTTCCAATGGTGAGGGCGCCGCTAGTTATCGCGCGTGACAGTGGTGCACAGGGCCCGTTCGATCAGGAGATGACCCCTTCTTCTCTTCCCACACGAGCGAATATGCGCAGAACCTCATCCATCTGCTCATCGGTATGGGTGGCCATATAGCTCGTGCGCAGGATCGATTCGCCGGGGGGGACGGCAGGGGGGATGGCGACGTTGGTGTACACGCCCGCCTCGAACAGCGACCTCCACATCCGCATCGTCTTCATCTGGTCTCCGATGAGGATCGGGATGATAGGAGTGGCGCTCGCTCCAACGTTGAACCCCAAGTCGCGATAGCCAGCACGCATCCTCTCGGCGATGGCGTTCACCCGATCGACCCGTTCCGGCTCCTGTTCGATCACGTCGAGGGCAGCGAGGGCAGCGGCAGCGTTCGGTGCGGGGAGGCTGGCGCTGAAGATGAGGGAGCGGGCGAGGTGCTTGATCCAGTGAACGGTCGATGCCTCTCCAGCGATGAATCCGCCGATCGAGGCGAACGACTTGCTGAACGTACCCATGATCAGATCGACCTCGTTGGTCAATCCGTACTGCGCCGCCGTCCCATGGCCCCGTCCAGTAACTCCCATCCCGTGAGCGTCGTCCACCATCAGGCGCGCCCCGTACTTTCGGCAGAGTGGGACGATCTCCGGCAGAGGCGCGATCTCCCCGCTCATGCTGAACACGCCGTCAACCACCACGAGCCTGCCCGCTCTCACAGGACGCCATTGGAACCCAAACAACCGTAAA
>JAGGSM010000060.1 GCA_021159105.1 Candidatus Bipolaricaulota bacterium | reverse complement strand
AGCGCGCCCGCGCTATAGCCAAGGAGAACATCGCCAAGGTGCGGGAGCTGGCAGGTTTGGGCTGAGCTCTGTGGCTCATGGTATACTGAGACGTTCTGCAAAACGGCTCCATGCGGGGAAGAAACAACATGAAGAACAACAGTGACAAGCGAGAGGCCATCATCAAGATCCTGTCCTCCCACCGCGAGGATATTATAGCATTCGGCGTCAAGTCCTTATACCTGTTTGGGTCGGTAGCACGAGGGGACGCAACGGACGAAAGCGATGTGGACGTGCTCGTCGAGTTTGACGGTTCACCCGGTTTTGATGGTTACATGGGGCTCAAGCTCTATTTGGAGGACCTTCTGAGCCAACCTGTTGATCTTGTCATGAGCACGGCGCTCAGGCCGTCGGTGAAGCCGATTGTCGAGCAGGAGGCGGTCCGTGTCACGTAGTTGGCCCCTCTTCCTTCAGGACATTATCAAGAGAGCAAAGAAGGTGCGTCAGTATACAGAAGGGCTCGATCTAAAGTCGTTTGTGGATAATGACATAGTTTACGATGCTGTGCTACGCAATTTGGAAATCATAGGCGAAGCGGCCAAGAAAATCCCTCCAGAAATCCGTGATCGTTATCCTCAGGTGGACTGGCGTGGAATCTCTGGACTACGCAATGTCCTTGCTCATGCCTACTTCGGGCTGGATGATGAGACACTATGGGATATTGTTCAGAATAAAGTTCCTCAACTAATTAGCACTCTGGATGCAATTTCATATCAGGGCGACATTAACGCGGAATAGTGCCCGCTGAATGGCATATAAAAGGCCGATCAGATCTCGAATTCCGCGACGAGGAACGTATGATCGGATGGCTTCTCCGCCGCCCGCGCCGCGCGATCGATCCAGGCGTTCACTGATCTTTCCGCAATAGGGGGTGTGGCGTAGATGTGGTCCACCCGCCAGCCTAGGTTCCGATCGAGCGCTCCCTTTACTCGGTAGTCCCAGAACGTGTACTGCCCGGGCTCATCCGGGTGATGCCGCCGGAAGACGTCCACCAGTCCCCACTGCGTCACTGCAGCCAACGCTTCCCGCGCCTGCGGGTGGAAGTCGACGTGCTTGGCCAGGCGTTTCGGATCGTGCACATCGATCTCGAGCGGGGCGACGTTCAGGTCGCCGCACCAGATGAGAGGGTCATCGGGAGAAAAATTGCGATCGAAGTGGTCGCGCAGGCGGGCGAACCACTCCAACTTGTAGGGGAACATCTCCGAATCGACGGCCCTCCCCTGCGGAACGTAGGTGTTGATTATCGTGATCCCGTACACCTTCGCGCTGATCAGCCTCGGCTCGTCCCTCGGTTCGCTGTCCAGCCCGAACGACACGGACTCTGGTTCCTCCAGAGATGCGATCGCCACCCCCGAGTATGCCTTCTGCCCGCGAAAGACGATGTTGTAACCGACATCGGTGAACGCACCCTGCGGGAAGTCCTGATCCTGCACCTTAGTCTCCTGTATGCACAGCACATCCGGCCGCTCGCGGGAGAGCCAGTCCTGCACGAGCCCTATCCTGCTTCTGATCGAGTTCGCGTTGTACGTCGCCACCTTGAAGTTCATCTCTTTATCACCGCACGCCACCGTCGGGAAAGTTCACCTTGATCCTCTCCCACACGTCCTCGAGTTCCCTCTTGGACAGGGCGCTCTTATCGTTCCAGCTCGGGTCTACCAGGTCCTTCCCCTCTGGGACGACGAACGCCTGCAGAAAGTAGCGCTTCGCCCCTCGCACCAGTTCGACTGTGTCCTCGATATCCGCAAGTGTGATCGTCGGGGCGACGGTGGTGCGGAACTCGTAATCCGGGGCGTTGTTCATGATCAGCTCGATCGACCTGCGGATGGCGTCGAGATCGACGTGCACGCCGGCGAGCTCGGAATACCGCGTTGCCGGCCCCTTCACGTCCATCGCCACGTAATCGAGCAGGTGATCTCCGAACAGCTCCTCGAGGACTTCCGGGCGCGAACCGTTCGTGTCCAGCTTGACGAGGAGCCCGCTCTTCTTGACCCGCTCGATGAAACGGGGGAGGTCGTCGTGCAGCGTCGGTTCGCCGCCTGTGATCGACAGAGCATCCAGGAAGTTCCCGCGCTCACGCAGGAAGTAGAGTATTTCGTTCTCCGGGATGAGCTGCATCGTCTTCATCTTCTCCGGGATGACCAACTCCGAGTTATGACAGAAGGGACAGCGGAAGTTGCACCCGGAGGTGTATATGAGCGCGGCCACTTTCCCCGGATAATCGATCAGCGTCGTGGGGAGCAGATGAGCGATCTTCATAACGGTAATGGCCTCCATTTCGCATCACGCATGACTATCCGGCTGCCGCCTACTTAGCTGCGAAACGCGCACCCTAATCATACAATACTCAGGGAAGTTCTTCACCGGCCACGTCTTGTATCTTGACCCAATGAACTACCCCGCATCCGCCAATATCTCGCTCGGCCGTCCTCCCGCTTGCTGTTCACATCTCTTCAGCATCGGACCTAATTGTCTTACGCCATTCCCTTCCTGCATCACGTCCTGCGCTACAATCATCTGACTATCACACTTAGAAGCAACGGCCGGAAACTGACCCACCCGAACCACCCTGGGCGGAGTGCTCTTCGCGGCTCGGCGAGATCATGGCCATGCTCTCTGAAGCTAGTCACCGGTTCTTGGTTCGAAGTACCCGCTGTACTTCTTCTTGTATGCACGCCAGGTGATCGCCCACTTTTGGGGATCGTCGAGGTAGGAGTGATCTGCCATTTTGCCGATCGTGCTGTTGTAGGGGGATCCCTTGACCATCTCAGGCTCTTCATACGCCTCCTTGGAGATGCTCTCCATGATCGAGGCGTACTTATCGAGCTCGGTCTTGGAATAGGACTCGGTAGGCTCCAGTGTGACCGGCTGGGGGACGACCCACGGCTCGTGGCTCATCCAGTAGTGCCCGCCGTAGTCGGCGACCCGGCGCTGGATGTCGGTCGTAAGAACACCCGTGTCCTCCGTCAGTCTCTGCCAACTGTAGCGTACCTGCTCCAAGCGGTGCCTCCCCGGCGCAAACGGGGCCTCCACCCCCTTGATCTTGCGCATCTTGCTGAGCAGGTAGTTGTTGTTGAGCACGGCAATGCGCGCCACCTGACGCAGACCGTCCGCCCCCAGGCTCATGATCCAGGCGTAGGCGCGCACGACAGCCGGGATGACCCCGTAGTAGTCCTTCACCTTGCCGATCGTGTGGGGGAGGTCATAGTTTAGGAAGTACCTGTCAGCCTCCTCATCATGATCGACCAGCGGAACGGGGAGGAACGCTGCCAGCTCATCCGTCACACCAATCGCTCCGGAACCAGGGCCGCCGCAGCCGTGCGGGGAGGAGAAGGTCTTGTGCAGGTTGAAGAAGGACATGTCGAACCCTGCCTCCCTGGCACGGGTGATCCCGAGGATTCCGTTGGCGTTCGCCTGGTCGTAGCCGCACAGTCCACCGAAAGAATGAACCAGATCGGTGAATTTCCTTATGTTCGGGTTGAAGATCCCCGTGTCCTCGGGGTTGGTGATGAACAGCGCGGCTGTCCGCTCGGAGATCACTTCTTCAAGGGACGACAGCCTGACGAACCCGTCCTCCTCCGCTGGGACGATGATCACCTTGTACCCCTTAAGGCGCGGTACAGCGGCATCGGAGGGGTGAGAGAAGAGAGTGGTCACGATCTCGTCGCGCTCCTCGCCTCTCTCCTCGAAGTAAGCGCGCACCATGCTCGCCATCGCATAGATCGCGTGCGACCCGCCCCCCGGCTGGAAGGAGAAGCGATCGAGCCCGGAGATCTCGCGCATGAATCTGTCCAACTTGTAGTAGATCTCAAGCACCCCCTGCACCGTCTGCTCGTCCTGCAGCGGGTGCAGCGCTGATAGCTTTGGAGTTGTGACGAACACTTCGTTGATCGGTGGGTTGTACTTCATGGTACACGTCCCCTGGCCGACGTCGATGTTCAGATCACGCCCGAGCGTCTCCTGAGCGAGCCTCAAGTAGTGCTGCAGCACGCGCGACTGCCCCATCTCCGGCAGCACGGCCGCTCTCCTACGCTTCATACCTTCAGGAACGCGCGAGCTGGCATCTCCCACAGATTCCTTGATCGCTTCTTCCGCCTCGGGGACCAAGATTCCCCTCTCACCCGGTGATGATAGATCATAGATAACCGGCTCGTTCCAGCGCGCCTGGTGAAAACCCGTCTCCTTATTGCTCATCTTCCCTCCACAATCTCGCGTACGCTTGCCACCAGCCGATCGATGTCCTGTTTCGTGTGCACCTCTGTTACGCAGAGCATGAGGCTCTCCCCCAGTTTGGGGAACGATTTCGACAGATCGATCCCTCCGTAGATCCCCATTTCAAGGAGCGCGTCGTTCACCTCACGCGCTGTCTTCCCAGTGCCATCCAGGTTGGCGATAAACTCCTGGAAAAACGGCGTATTGAGCGCGGGGGAGATCACTCCCTCGATCTTCCCCAGCTGCGATGCGGCGTAGGCGGAGCGCTCCATGATCGTGCGCCCCACGTCCTCCATTCCCTGCGGGCCCATCAGCGCCAGGTAGACCCCGGCGGTGATCCCCCATAGAGCGGCCATCGTCCCCACGTACTCCTTGGCATCCTCGCGCTTTGCGAACGACGTGCGTTCCCAAGCGACATCCCCGAACCCCCATGCGCGATCGCCTGTTGGAACGATCCCGAACAGCCTTGTTGGAAACTCAGAGACGATCCGCTCCTCGTCGGGGGAGGCGATGAACCCACCGCGCCCGCCGCCGTAGTACATGTGGATTCCCAGGGATTGCAGTTCGCCGCAGACGAGATCGGCGCCGTATTGCGGAGGCGGGGCGAGGACACCGAGCGAGATCGGGTCGACCCCGACAACGCACAGCGCCCCGTTTTCGTGCGCCAAATCCGAGATCTCCTGAGAGGATGTCTCGATCGTGCCGAGGAAGGATGGATTCTCCAGGTATACCGCGGCAATGTGGTCAGAGAGCTTGTCTTGCAGATCCGCCACATCGATTGAGCCTGTTTGTTTGTCGTAGTCAACCGTAAGCACCTCGATCTGTGGGTAGCAGTAGTTCTTTATGATCGAGGCGCGGTCCGGGTTGAGGGAACGGGGGATGATCACCGCGTTCCTACCGGTGATGCGGCACGCCATGCGCAGCGCCGATGCCGCTGCCTGCGAGCCGTCGTAGGTGGGGACGCTGACCACGTCCATCTCCACCAGCTCAGCGAGCATGCTTGCGTACTCGAACAGCGCCTGAAAGCGCCCGTGGTCCTCGTACGGCTCTCCGGCGTAGGCGGTGAGAAACTCCGAGCGGCTGTTTATAACATCGCAGATCGCAGGGACGTAGTGCGGCGAGCACCCACCGCCCAGGAATGAGAGCCTCTCACTTGTAGGCGTGTTCTTCGCCAGAAGTTCGTCCATGTGCCGGCGCAGAGAGTACTCATCCAAGTAGCCATCGGGGATGTCTAGCTCGCCTTTGAATAACAATTCGTCTGGGATGAGCTCGTACAGCTCATCGACGCTGCCGGCCCCGATCGCGGCGAGCATCTCCTCCTGCACCTGTGGCACCGAGTTTGGGATGTAGGGGTGTACCAACTTCTTCTTATCCATCTGTCCTCCCTTTACGCCAGCCCACCGCCATCGACCGTGACCACCGCCCCCGTGACCCAGGGCGAGAGGTCGCTCACCAGGAAATAGACCGCCTTAGCGATGTCGATAGGCGTGCCCACCCGCGCCAGCGGTCGATCCGCTGCCTCGGCCATGAATTCGTCCGTATCCGCGCCCAACTGTACCGCCTCGCTTCGCAACAATGGAGTGTCGACGTCACCCGGGCAGACGCAGTTCACGCGGATCTTCTGCGGGCCGTGGTCGATCGCCATCGCCCGCGTCAGGTTCACCACGCCCCCCTTGGCGGCGCAGTAGGCGGCCGCTTGCGGCCCGCCTTTCAACCCCCAGCCGGAGCCAATGTTGACGATCGCCCCGCCGGTGCGCTCCATCACTGGGATCACGTACTTGCTCATCAGGTAGGTCCCCTTGAGCGAGACATCGAGCACCAGGTCCCATTCCTCTTCGGCAAGATCGACCACGCTCTTTCTGCGGATGACCCCGGCGCTATTGACCAATATGTCGATCCGTCCGAACCTGTCATCAACCTGCTCTACCGCGCGCCGGCAATCATCGCTCGATGATACATCGGTGCAGATGAAGAGAGCATCGTTGCCGATCTCCGCCCGCGCCGCCTCGCCTGCCGTTTCATTCACGTCAAGTATCACAACCTGTGCTCCGACGTTTGCCAGGTAACGCGCACAGCCAAGGCCAATCCCCGATCCACCGCCTGTGACGAGCGCCACCTTTCCCGCAAGATCTCCCGCCATGTGTTCTTCTCCTTGCAATCGGTGATTTTATTTGATCAGTGCAATGTAGTGCGTGCCCCTTTCAGTTTCAAGCCTCGGACTCTCCCGCTGTTTGATATCCATGGAGAAGCATAGCTCGGGGCTGATGAGGGCGGAAGTGACGGAAGCAGAAGCCTGCATTGATAGTATTCGCAATCCTGCTCCAAGAAATCCAGAAAGCCACGGGAAACCCAAGTCCATCGAGGAGAGAGATTCCACCTTGGCACAATACCACTACCTCCTGTCTCGCCCGTTTGCTTCAATGAACTACCCCGCCGCAAGCATGCAGTGTATCAAGAAGCGGGGAATGCCCCCTGCAGGGGTTGATGTCCTCTTCTGCTCGCAGTCGAAAACTGGTTCAACATAGACACAGTGTGGGGACTACTACGCTGAGTCGCCCAGGAGACGCGCGACATCTTCTAGGAGATTGCGATCATCATCGGTGAACGCATCAGCCGTGTCGCTGTCGATGTCGATCTCACCGATGACTTTATCACCCGCGTAGATCGGTACGACGATCTCCGCTCTGGTCTGCGGGAAGCAAGCAAGATAACGCGAATCGGCGTTGACGTCGCCTACTATAACCGTCTCCCCCGTGCGCGCTGCGAGTCCGCAGATC
>JAGGSM010000229.1 GCA_021159105.1 Candidatus Bipolaricaulota bacterium | reverse complement strand
CCATCATCTCGCGACGATCCTGAAACGCGCTCATCGGCGGCGGGAAGAACGCCTTTTGTAAGGCAAATACAGCCACCAGTGCTAGAATAAGCAGAAGAGGGACGACAAAGCGTCCTCTATGCGATTCTGCCCCATCTCTTGATTGCGTTGACATGCGTCCTCCCTGAAGAAGAAAGTCAAGTGCAGCCCCGCATTGTAGCAACCCTGGCGAATGTTGGCAACTCAAAGAGTATTGCTGGGTAGTAGTGGATTATGAGATCCGTAGCTCACTTTCCCAGGGGGGATCAGCTCCAAGGCGAGTGCACGTGACAGCCGCTATGTGGTTGGCATAGTTCAGTGCGGCAGCGAGTTTGGCTCGGGAGAGGCCTGAAAGGCGTTTGCGATCAAGTTGAGCGTGCTTGTGGAGCCAAGCAAGGAGTCCTGCGGCAAACGCATCGCCTGCCCCCACTGAATCGATAAGGTCAATCTTAGTGCCTGAGACGGTGGCAGTTGTCGAGAGAGTATACGCGGTTGCTCCATAGGGCCCATCTGTTATGACGACAAGAGTTGGACCGAGGTCAAGCCATTTCTTAGCAACAGCATTTGGTTTCATGTCCGGATACAAGTAACCAATATCGGACGCACTGGCTTTGACAAGATCGGCAAGCTTCAACCAATGGGCAAGCTTGATACAGTAGCTGTCACGATCTTCAATCTGGTCTGGCCGAATGTTCGGATCAAACGAGATCAATCGTTTCCCATGCTCTCGTTGCATCAGTGAAGTCAGCGTCGATCCGATTGGCTGTCGGATCATCGCCAAGGAACCAAAGTGTATTGCTTGTATCTCAGAAGGGAGAGAATCGGGAAGGAGATCTGGAGTGAGTCCTGCATCGGCCGTTCTCTCTCCGTAGAAGCCAAACCCGGGCTCGGCGTCCCCGTTCATCTGGACGAAGGAGATGGCAGTTCGCTCGTTCCCTATACTCATATAGCTTAGGTCTACATGGCTTTCTTGCAGGTGTGCTTTAAGAGTACTACCGAATTGGTCTCTTGAAATCCGCGTTAGGAACGCCGCCGGTACTCCTAAGCGGCTCAGCCCCACCGCAACGTTGCATGGGGAACCGCCAGGAATCGGCATGAATACCTGCTTGCTTCCGCACTGTGTAGGAAAGAAGTCGATCAACGCCTCTCCTGTTACGAGAATTGTCACGGTCGCCCCTTTCCGAAGTTTCCTGCCAGCATTGAATGCTTCTTCACAACAAAGTCACGAGACTACGCCGTCTTCTGGATTATCATTCGCGAGAGATCTTCTGGGGATGTCTCTTCTCTCCTCTTCTCTGCGATGACCTGACCACGCGACATAAACATGAATCTATCTGTAATCGGGAAAATCTGTGGGAAGACGTGCGAAATAAGAATCACTGCGATACCCTCGTTTTTCATGCTGCGGATGAATTGAAGGATCCTCTCCACTCCCCTTGTCGATAGCGCGCGCGTTGGCTCATCAAGTATAACTAAGTTTGCCTTGAACAGGATCGCTCGTGCCACGGCGACCCCTTGCTGCTCTCCGCCTGAGCAGAAACGGACTTCCTGGTTAACTCCCACAGCAAGACCGAGTTCATCAAGAACCCTGCGCGCAGCCTCTGCCATCTTCTTGTTATCCAAGATGCCGAGTATACCGAACTTGGTCTCTGTCCTGCCAAGAAAGATGTTCTGCATGACTGTCAATTGTGGGGCGAGTGCCTGTTCCTGATAGACTGTTTCTATCCCCAGGTTCCTCGCCTGTTTGATCGATGAGATGTCGACTTCTTTTCCTTTCCACAGGAGCCTTCCGCTAGTCTTTTGTTCCACTCCAGCGACTATCTTGGCAAAGGTGGACTTCCCAGCTCCGTTGTCTCCGATCAGTGCTAGCGCCTCACCTGGATGAATCACTACGTCTATTCCTCGTAGTGCGTGGATCTTCCCGTACCATTTCTCTATTCTCTCCGCTGCCAGCAAGGGTATACCGTTTTCGAGTGTGTTCACCATGTCTTCCCCCCTTTAGTCTTGCCCTGAACTGGGCATCAAGATGCGATCCCGCAGCCGCGCTGTCACCATGTTTATCATCACCGCTACCAGAAGGACTAACCCGGTAAGCACACCTCTGATCTCAGGAGACACGTTGAGCATTGTCAGTCCGGCATCGAGTATTCCTAGGAGGACAACACCACCGAGCGCCCCCATGATAGAGCCGCGCCCGCCGCGCAAGCTGATTCCACCGAGGACTGCGCCCGCCATTGCGTTGAAGACCTGGTTCTGAGCGATCAGAGACGTGACGACCCCAATGTAGCCAACATACATGAGCCCCGAGAAGCCAGCCAGGAGGCCGCACAGGGTGTATATCCAGAAGAGGGTGTTCCCGACATTGATCCCCATCATCGTTGCTGCGCGCGGGTTGTCTCCTGAGGCATAGGTTCGGACTCCAAAACGCGTGTAGCGGAGAATGAAATGAAGGAGAATGGCCATGGCAAGGAATATGAAGATCGCAATGTGCACTCCCCCAACTGTAGCGCTCCCCGGGGCGAGGAATGAGGCGGGGAGCCTGACGATCGCTCCGCGGCGGATCCAGAACGTGCCCCAATCAAAGACAAGGAACGTGCCGAGTGTAGCAAGAAAGGGGTTGTAACGAAGCTTACCGACTAGGATGCCGTTCACGGCCCCAAGTGCTGTTCCAGTTGCCAAGACAATGATGACTCCCACCCACCCGGGGAGTCCGGAGGCCATCACTCCGATGATGAACCCGCCCACGACAGCGGAGAGCCCGGCATTCTCTGCCAAGGAGAGATCCATACCGCCAGTGATGAGAGCCAACGCCTCACCGAGCACGAGGAAGCCGATCATCGAACTGACGTAGAGGATGAACTCCACATTGTGCAAGGTTAGAAAACCTGTTGGCACTAAGATGATGAATAGAAGATAAAGACCGACATTGATAAACCAAATAAAGTTATCTACAACAAAGATCTTAGCTCGTGTATTCAATTCTCGCCCTCCTGTCGCCGTTCATCCATGTACTAGAGGCTCACACAGTCTGAAGAAGGGCCACCGACGAGGCCGGTGGCCCAGCCAATTGTGCGTTTGTGAACGCTAAAGCCGAAGTTCTAGCTCTACCACCCCGGAAGTGGGAAGTTTCCCCACAACAAGGGGCTGTCGTAGTTGTCCTTGGTGACCACGACGGCGTTCGTCTGGAACCAGCGATAATCGTGTGTGATATCGCTGCTGAAATCAGTCATGTGGCGGATCGTCCCCGGCGCCCACATCGGCGTCTCCCATGGGTCGAGCCCCATATGCTGAATCCCTGTATCAATCGGAAGGTCTTCTGCCGTCAGTTTCTGGCCGTAGTCCGGCAGAGCAGAAGGCCCTTCTTGCAAGTACTTCACCATGTAGTAGACCGCGATCGGATTGTAGAAAGCCGGCGTCTGATCAACAGCAATGTCGATGTTCCCCTCGCCGATCTCGTCACAGATCTCTGGGAAGGCGTCGACAGTCGCAATGTACACGTCTTTGGGCGTAATTCCAGGGGCGTCCTTGAGCCCTGCATTAGCGCCCAATGCCATTGACCCATTCTGGGCGAAGACTGCATCAATCTTTGCCCCACCACGGATGACATTCATCGTTGCGGTTTTCGCCTCGTCACGATTGGAGTGTGCGACCTGAGTGATCACCTTGATTCCAGGATACTGATCGACAATCTCGTGGAACCCGCCTCCGCGCATGACGTCTTCGGAGGTTCCCGGGCCGGAGGAGAGCTCAAGTATTGTCCCCTTTACCTCGCCGACCGGATCGACGTTGTTCCTCAAGTGGTCAACAATGCTCTGAGCGAGCTGCTCTCCGGCCTGCTTCTGCCCGAACCCGACAAACATCAGTGGGTAGTCGCTGTCAACAACCGTGTTCGTACAGATGACAGGAACGTTGTGTGCCTTTGCGTAGTCCATCACTACAGCTAGTGCCTTCACGTCCCATGGGGAGATGATCAAACCGTCGACTCCCATGTCAATCAGACGCTTGGCCTGCGTGATCTGAGTTGCAGTGTCGTATCCAGCTTCTGTCCAAGTGGAACGGATGCCGTTGTCCGCGCAATACCAGTTGAACGCCTTCACATAAAGGTCTTCCCATGAGCAGCGCACTGCGTGTGCTGCCAGTCCCAGAAACATTTGATGACCGTTTATCATCACCGGCTGGGGTGCGCTGTCCGCATAGCTTGTTACAACCAAGCCCAGTGTTAAGGCTAGCAAGGTTACGACCACAGCCGCAACTGCAATGGTTCTCTTTGCTGTCATTTCTTAACCTCCTGACTACAAGACTAGCTTAATATACTTCCACTCCTTTCTTCTGAATCTACAGCGTGAACAAGCTATCACCCCCCTGTGTGTTTACGATTTGGAGAAGAGGAAGAGCCGCGTACTATGAGGTGCGTGGGAATGCGTGTTTCAATTGCACGAAGCCTCTTCCCTGACAAGACTTTGAATAGCTGTTCTATGGCTGTGAAACCTATGCGATACGGATCTTGTGCTACCATGGTTAATGTGGGCTCGAAGCAGCTTGCCCACTCGAAGTCATCGAACCCCACCACTGAGATGTCCTTAGGACAGGAGATCCCTAGTTCTCGCAGTTGCTTCATAATTCCGATTGTCATCAGATTATTCCCGGCAAAAATCGCACTTGGAGGATCGGATAGATCGAAGAGCTCCTTGCACGCGGCTTCTGCTCCCTTGATTTGCGAGCCACCGTACGTGATTAGTGCTTTGTCCAATGGTATCCCGCTATCCGACAGTGCGTGCTCGTATCCGCGCAGACGCTCAGTGGTCGTGGAAACTCCCGGCAGCCCCACAACGATGCCGATCCTTGTGTGACCAAGAGAGATGAGGTGCGAAGTAGCCTGGTACGCGCCTTCCTCGTTCTCCGAGAGGACGGCGGGAGCGGCAACTCCGTCGATTTTTCTATCGATGAACACGATGTGCATTCCTCGCTCGATCAGGCGGCGGATCATCTCATCGTTCTTTCCAGTAGAAGCGAGGAGCATACCGTCGATCCGCCTGCGAGAGAGGAGCTGCAGATAGACAAGCTCATCCTCCATTTTTTCGCTCGTGTTGCAGATGAGAATACTGTACCCGTTTTGCCGGGCGCAGTCCTCCGCTCCTCTGACGAGTGTGGCAAAGAACGGATTGCTGATGTCGGATATGACCAATCCGACCACGTGAGTGCTGCGAGTGCGAAGGGATTGTGCCGCTGCATTTGGGTGGTAATCCAATTCGGCCATGGCGCGCCGAACACGCTCTTCGGTCTTGGGGGCCACATTGCGGGTTCCGTTTACCACATAGGATACCGTTGCCACCGATACTCCCGCTCTCTTCGCCACATCTCTAATTGTCGCCATACGTCCCTCTAAACGTTTAGCCTAAACGTTTAGATTATACAACTACAGTCACACTTGTCAAGTAGATGGCTGAGCTTGCTGTAATATGACACCGTACCACAGCCGCACCAGTGCTCCTCCAGAAAGCATGATTGTACTCGTACCGCACTTTTGCTTGGGACGGCAAGCACCTAAAATGACGATGATAAAGGAGCTAACCATGGATAAGTCGAAGATATGCGTACCGTTGGATGTCCCGCCCGCTTTGCGGGGAAGCTATCGTGATAACTACAGTTTGCTTACTCACGGAACTGGACGACTGATGCTCATGGCCGGTGATCAGAAGGTTGAGCACCTAAACGGTGATTTTTACGGCCCTAACATAGCGTCAGACGATGCTGAACCAGAGCACTTGTTTCGCACCGCTAGCCAGGCTCGTATTGGTGCTTTTGCCACCCAGCTTGGACTGATCGCCCGCTACGGCATGGACTATCCCCAGATTCCCTACCTGGTAAAGCTGAACAGCAAGACCAACCTGGTGGGGATCGAGCAACAAGACCCGGTGAGCAGGAAGTGGCAGACGATGGAACAAGTTACCCGCTTCCGTGTTGCGTCCGGCTTGAAGATCCTCGGAGTGGGTTACACGATCTATCCTGGAAGTTCCCATGAGGCCGAGATGTTGACCGAGGCCGCCAGGATGATCTTCGATGCGCATCAGCAGGGGCTAGTCACAGTGATCTGGGCCTACCCGCGAGGGCGGGCGGTGGCAGAAGAAAGGGACGCGCACCTGATAGCCGGAGTGGCGGGATTGGTAGCCTGTCTCGGAGCGGACTTTGTGAAAGTGAACCCTCCCAAGGTCACGATAGGCAGCCCCGCCGAGGCATTGAAAGAGGCGGTCCTCGCCGCCGGACGCACTGGCCTAATCTGCGCCGGGGGAAAAGAGACCAACGCCGAGGAGTTCTTCACCCGCCTGCATCAGCAGATTCACATCAGCGGTGCGTCAGGAAACGCCACCGGACGCAACATTCACCAGCGGCCGTTAGTGGACGCGGTGCGATTCTGTAATGCCATCTCTGCCATTACCCTGGATAACGCCAGCGTGAACGAAGCGATGAACATATACCAGGGAAGATCCGCTAAGGATCAGGAGGGATAAACGCGAGCATGAAGCTGGTCATGCTGCGACACGGATAGTGAACCTCCCCACCTACAAGGTGGGGAGGAAACCATGATTCTCGTGAAGAATCAGAGCGGCTGCTACTCAGGCACTTCTACCTCTTTCAGGTACTGTGCGGCGTCCTCCGGTGGCACGGGGTTGATGTAGAATCCGGTTCCCCACTCGAAGCCGGCCACGGTGGTCAAGCGAGGGATGATGGTCACACGCCAATGGTAGTCGTACTGTAGCGTCGCCCAGTAGCCCGGCTTTCCCGGTCGCGGGATTGGGTTGGGCGAGTTGTGCAACACCAGGTTGTACGGTGGATCTCCCAGGAGTTGCTTCAGACGATAGAGGGTATTCTTCAGGATGCGAGCGAATTCTCGGCGCTGCTCGTCACAGATGTCGGTAAAGTCGTGCGCATGTTTCTTCGGCATGATCGTGATCTCGAACGGGAAGCGCGATGCGTACGGGGTGAATGCTACGTAGTCGTCGGTCTCTTCGATGATCCGTTTCCC
>JAGGSM010000124.1 GCA_021159105.1 Candidatus Bipolaricaulota bacterium | reverse complement strand
ATGATGTGGAACGGGCAGTTCATCGGCTTGATGTAGTAGTCCTGCCCGTCGATGTCCATCGGGGCGTACATCCCGTCGCGGTAGAAATCGAGGTGACCGGAGGTCTCCCACAGGTGCGCGCGCCCGATGTGCGGGGTGAACACGATGTCGTATCCGCCCTGATAGTGCAGCTTGCGCCAGTAGTCCTCGATGATCACCCGCATCCGGCCGCCCTTGGGGTGCCAGTAGGCGAGGCCCGCTCCCGCCTCCTCATGGAAGCTGACCAGGTCAAGCTGCTTGATCAGCTTGCGGTGGTCGCGCGCCTCGATCTGCTCCAGCTTCTCCAGGTACGAAGCGAGGTCCTTCTTGCTCTCCCACGCCGTACCGTAGATCCGCTGCAGCATCGGCCGCGACTCGTCCCCGCGCCAGTAGGCTCCAGCAACGGAGAGGAGCTTGAACGCGTCCTTCTTCACATCCCCGGTACTTGCCAGGTGCGGCCCGCGGCAGAGGTCGATGAACTCCCCCTGCTTGAACATGCTGATCGTCTCATCTTCAAGGTCAGCCAACAGCTCCAGCTTGAGCGGTTCGTTGTTATCGCGCAGGATCTTCTCCGCCTCCGACTTGCTCACCTCTAGCCGCTCGATCGGATAGGCCTCGGCGATGATACGCCGCATCTCCTCCTCGATCGAAGCGAGCTGCTCGGGAGTGAACGGCTGTTCCACGCCGAAGTCGTAGTAGAACCCGTCCTCGATCGCCGGCCCTATTCCAAGTTGAGCCTGTGGAAAGAGCCTCTTCACCGCCTGGGCCATGATGTGCGTCGTCGTGTGGCGCAGGACCGACAGCGCCTCCTCAGATCCGCGCGTGAAGAACGTCACCGAAGCGTCCTCGTTCACCTGCTCGCGCAGGTCGCGCAGGGTCCCATCGACCTCCGCACACACCGCGGCCTTGGCAAGGCGCGGTCCGATCGCAGAAGCTACCTCGTGAAGCGAGGTGCCTGGAGCGACCTCCAGCTTTGACCCATCCGGCAAAGAGATATGAATCATGCTCCTTCCTCCTTCTATGAATGGCACATCATACACGCCAACACGGCCCTTCGGCAACGCACGAACAAGCTTATCGCCCCTCCCGCGGCGAGCATGTGGTATGTCAGAAGCGAGGATTCTACCCATGCAGGGGAATCAACCCCTGCGGGGGATTGACAGAAGGGGGTCTTGTCCCTATACTGGGATCGACATGACAGAGGCTAATGGGCAGTTGATCTTGATCGCGAGAAACGACTTCCCCAGCTTCTATTACTACTTTGCCGTCGGCTTCTCCGTTTGCACCTAGCTTGTAACTAGCTGGTACGAACGGTGGTGGCCGAAAAAGGACTACAGGGTTTCCTGTGGCCCTATTTTTTTTGCCAAGGAGAGAAACGATGACCTGTCGCGGTGTACGAGGAGCAACATGTGTCGATGAAAACGATGAGCAGAAGATTATCGGGGCAACGAGAGTTCTTCTTGAAAAGATAGTCTCTACAAACGGCATCAGGGTTGAAGATATAGCATCGGTCGTCTTCACCTCGACAGCGGACCTCGATGCCGCCTACCCAGCGCGGGCCGCACGTGAGATAGGCTGGAACAGGGCGCCCCTCTTGTGCATGCAGGAGATGAGCGTTCAGGGAAGCCTCCCTCGCTGCATACGTGTTCTCATCATGTGGAACACTGACAGGCCGGCCGATCGGATCGAGCATGTATACCTAGGGGCGGCCGCCTCCCTGCGGCCAGATCTTGTGAAGAAGGAGGAAAGATGATTAAGGTCGCATTTCAAGGGGCACCGGGGGCTTATTCCTATGAGGCAATAGAGCAGTTCTTCGGCGCGGAGGCGGAAAAGGTTCCACAACGAACCTTTGCCGATATCTTCACTGCTGTTGAGGAAGGGGCCGTCGATTATGGGATCCTCCCGGTGGAGAACGCGGTCGCCGGCTCGGTCGCTCAGTCGTACGAGCTGTTGATGGAGCACGATCTGCGCATCTACGCTGAGGTGATCCTGCGCGTCCGGCACATGCTCCTCGCCGCGCCCGGATCCAGGTCCTCAGCGATAAGGCGCGTGCGCTCCCACCCGCAGGCCCTCGCCCAGTGCCAGCGTTACCTCGTGCGGCACAACCTTGTCCCAGAAGCGGTGGAGGACACGGCAGCGGCCGCCTGCACACTGGCTGAAAACCCGGCAGAAGAGGTGGGGGTGATCGCTGGTGAAGGCGCGGCGAAGTTGTGCGGCCTGGAGATCATTGATCGCGACATAGAGGACTTCCCGTTCAACTACACGCGCTTCTTCCTCCTGGGGACCCAGGACCCACCGCGCGCCCAGCGCAGCAAGACATCGATCGTGTTCACCACACCCCACCAGCCGGGCGCTCTGTTTGAGTGCATCGGCGAGTTCTCCCGTAGAGGAATCAACCTGACGAAGATCGAGTCGCGCCCGCGCTTGAACCGCCCGTGGCAATACATCTTCTACCTCGATTTCGAAGGGCATGCCAAGGACCCAGAGTGCGAGGCAGCGATGATGGGGCTTCTGCGCCGTTCGCTCTTTCTGAAGCTCCTCGGCTCTTACCCCGCAGCGACAACACCGATCGAAGAAAGCGACACGGCAGAAGAGGAGAAGAAATGATCATCATTATGAAAAGGAACGCGAGCGACACACAGGTGAACAACGTGGTCGCTCGCGTTGAACAGCGCGGCTGTCACGTTCACCTATCGGAAGGGGAAGAGCGAGTGATCATCGGCGTCGTCGGAAACGGACGGCCGATCGATCCGGTCCAATTCGAGCGGATGAGCGGAGTGGAGCGGGCCGTACCGGTGCTGCGCCCGTTCAAGCTGGCCAGCCGAGAGTTCCACCCTCAGGACACCATCGTGAAGATAAACGGTGTGTCGGTCGGAGGAAAGGAGCTAGTAGTGATGGCCGGACCGTGCGCAGTTGAGGACCGCGACCAGATCCTCGAAGCGGCCCATGCAGTGAAGGGTGCCGGAGCAAAGGCCTTGCGTGGCGGAGCCTTCAAGCCGCGTACCTCACCGTACAGCTTCCAGGGCCTCGGTACCGAGGGGCTGAAGCTGTTGGCCGCAGCGCGCGAAGAGACGGGCCTTCCCGTGGTCACAGAGGTGATGGCCCCGGAGATGGTCCCGCTCGTCAGCACATACGCCGACATCCTGCAGATTGGTGCTCGCAACATGCAGAACTACGCGCTCCTGCATGCCGTCGGCGAGGCGCAGCGCCCCGTCCTGCTGAAGCGGGGAATGATGTCGACGATGGAGGAGCTGCTCATGGCAGCGGAGTACATCCTCTCCCACGGGAACGACCGCGTCATCCTGTGCGAGCGAGGGATCCGCACCTTCGAGCCATACACTCGCAACACAATCGACATCAACGCAGTTCCGCTGCTGAAGATCCTCACCCACCTCCCGGTGATCGTCGACCCCAGCCACGGAACAGGGAAGCGCGAGCTCGTCGCGCCCGTGTCGCGAGCAGCGGTGGCCGCTGGAGCGGACGGGCTGATCATCGAGGTCCACCCCCACCCGGAGGAGGCGATGTCCGACGGAGCACAATCGCTCAGGCCGGAGCAATTCAGAGAATTGATGGACGGATTACAGCGCGTGGCCGAGGCGGTGGATAGAACGCTATGAAAACTCTAAAAGAGTCCAAAGTAGCAATAGTCGGCCTCGGACTGATGGGAGGCTCGCTCGCCGGAGCGCTGCGCGGTAAGTGCAGGGCTGTTGTAGGGATCGCGCGGCGGAAAGAGACCGTCGAGCAAGCGATTTCGGACGGTTTAATCGATCTCGGCACGACCGACATGGAGCCTGCTGTGGGGAGCGCCGACATCGTGGTCCTGGCAACACCGGTTAGGGCGATCATCGAGCTCGTGAATGACCTCGGCCCGCTCCTGCAGGATGACGCGTTGCTGATCGATCTGGGGAGCACAAAGAGCGATATCACACATGCGATGGCTGACCTGCCGCCGCACGTACAGCCGCTCGGGGCTCATCCCATGTGCGGCAAGGAGCTATCGGGGATCAGCGCGGCGGATCCAGGGCTGTATGAGGGAAGGACGTTCATCCTCGTCCCTCTTCCCCGCACGTCCTTGCAGGCGATCGACGCGGGCCGCGATCTCGCCCGGGCGATCGGCGCGCTCCCTCTGATCCTCGACGACCCTCATCGCCATGACTTCTTGGTCGCTACCCTCAGCCACCTTCCTTACCTGTTGGCGTGCTCGCTCGTCGCAGCGGCCGATGCCACCACCTCGCAGGATGAAGCAGCGTGGGAGATCGTGGCGGGCGGGTATCGCGATACCTCCCGCGTCGCGGCAAGCGACGTCGACATGATGGTTGACATCATCATGACAAACAGACAAGAGATACTTGAGGCGCTTGCGGAATACTCTTCTCACCTCGATCAACTGACTCAACTCATCAGGACCGCCGACGAACGCGGCCTCAGGATGAAACTATCCTACGCGAGAGAGAAGCGGATGGAGATGTTCCCATGAGAGAGCTGCGCGTGCACAAGAGTGGTCCGCTGCGTGGAGAACTACGCGTACCGGGCGACAAGTCGATCTCTCACCGCGCGCTGCTGCTCGCAGCGATAGCCGATGGAACGAGCTCGATCACCGGGTTTCTTGCCAGCAACGACTCCTTGGCGACCCTAACCTGCGTCCGCAGCCTTGGGATCACGGTGGAACGGCTCGATGGGAACCTCGTCGTGCACGGGCACGGCCGCCACGGCCTCCTGCCAGCGAAGTTTCCCCTCGACTGCGTGAGATCGGGGACGGCGATGCGCCTGCTCACTGGAATCCTGGCTGGGCAACCGTTTGAGAGCGTGCTCACAGGGCAAGAACAGCTGCGAGCCCGCCCGATGGGCCGGATCGTCGAGCCACTGACAGCGATGGGAGCAAGGATCGAGACCGACAATGGACACGCCCCGCTTGTGATAAGAGGGGGCGGACTGCACGGGATCACCTACGACATGCCGATCGCGAGCGCCCAGGTGAAGAGTGCGCTCCTCCTCGCCGGCCTGTACGCAGATTCTCCGACCAGCGTGCGCGAGCCCGGCCCAACCCGCGATCACAGCGAGAGGATGCTCGCGGCGATGAACGCGAGGATCACTGCAAACGAAGATTCTATAACGATATCACCATCGGAGATCTCGCCCGTTTCGATCGATATTCCAGGAGACTTCTCCTCGGCAGCTTTCCCCATCGTTGCAGCGACAATCGTCCCCGGATCAAGGATCACACTGCACGGGGTGGGGATAAACCCGACGCGCACCGGGCTGCTCGATGCCCTCTCATCTATGGGAGCAAGTATCGCGGTGAAGGGATTTGACACGATGAGTAGCGAGCCTGTCAGTGACCTTGCGGTGCAATCCGCTTTCCTTGGATCAACCGAAATTTACGGGGATACCGTTGTGCGGATGATCGACGAGTTTCCGATCCTCGCTGTCGCCGCAACGCAGGCCACTGGGAGGACTGTTGTGCGCGACGCGCGCGAACTGCGCGTGAAGGAGACAGACCGCATCGCCACCGCCACGGAGGAGCTCAGGAAGCTCGGGGCGAGCATCGAGCCGACCATCGATGGGTTCATCGTGCAGGGGCCGACTCAGCTTCACGGAGCATCCGTTTCATCGCACGGGGATCACCGCCTGGCGATGGCTCTGGCTGTTGCCGGTCTGGTGGCGGACGGGGTGACTCGTATCGACGACATCGCCTGCGCAGATGATTCCTTCCCCGGGTTCGTCGAGCTGATGCGCGGTATCGGAGGGGAATATGAGTGAAACACAGAGTAAACTAGTCGGGCTGATCGGATGGCCGATCGAGCACTCCCTGTCGCCGGTGATGCACGAGGCCGCGTTCTCCGCCCTGGGCCTTGATTGGAGGTATCTTGCCATGCCGGTGCGACCGGGCGGGATCAACGACGCCATCGACGGCCTTGTCGCGCTCGGCTTCCGCGGGGCGAACGTGACCATCCCCTACAAGCAGGCGGTGCTTCCGCTGCTGGACGATCTCTCCCAGGAAGCCCGACAGATCGGGGCGGTGAACACGATCGTCATCGAAGGGGGAGGGCGCACGATCGGGCACAACACAGACTCCGGTGGGTTCATCGCTTCACTGCGCGATGGCGGATTCTATCCAAGCGGTAAAACGGCGATCGTCGTCGGAGCGGGAGGAGGAGCACGCGCGGTCGTGCACGCGCTTCTGGCGGCAGGTGTGGAGAAGGTAACGGTTCTCAGCCGCACGCGAGCGCACGCACAAGAGTTGATGCAATCATTCGGTGATAGCAGGGTTCATGCCGGCAAGCTCGACCAAGAGCAGATCATCGAGGGGGCAATGAGTGCCAATCTGTTGGTGAACGCGACACCGGTTGGGATGTGGCCCAACGTAAGTGGTTCGATCTGGCCGGATGGCGCCGGAATTCCCGCGCATCTCACGGTCTTTGACCTCGTGTACAATCCTCTTGAAACCCGCCTATTACAGCTTGCGAAGGAGAGCGGAGCACGAGCAATCTCAGGGATCGAGATGCTCATCCACCAGGGAGCAGCTGCGTTTGAGCTGTGGACAGGCATGAGCGCGCCGATCGATGCGATGCGGCTTGCCCTGAAGGAGGGAAGATGACTAAGCTCAGGTTCTTGAGTGCGGGCGAGTCCCACGGACCCTGCCTGACCGCGATCGTGGACGGGTTTCCCGCAGGCCTTCCGGTCGACGTGGAGGCGATCGATCGCGATCTTGCGCGCCGCCAGGGAGGATACGGCCGCGGCGGTAGGATGCAGATAGAGCACGACCACGTTGAGATCCTGTCCGGGGTGATCACGGGAATGACAACCGGCGCACCGATCTCAATGCGGATCGAGAACAGGGATTGGGAGAACTGGCGCGCTCGTTGGGGGGCAGGAGACCTTCCCAGGCTCACCGTCCCCCGCCCTGGGCACGCCGACTACGCCGGGATGGTCAAGTACGGACTCGACGACGCGCGGCCGGTGCTCGAGCGGGCGAGCGCCCGCGAGACGGCTATGCGGGTGGCGGTCGGATCGCTGGCAAGGCAGCTCCTCTCACAGTTTGAGATCGCAGTGGGGAGCTACGTCGAGCGTATCGGGCCGGTGAAGGCACAGATACCACGCGTTCCACAGGCAGAGATCTGGCAGCTGGCCGAGAACAGCGATGTGCGCTGTCCAGACCCGGATGCAGCAACAAAGA
>JAGGSM010000245.1 GCA_021159105.1 Candidatus Bipolaricaulota bacterium | reverse complement strand
CTACTCATCGTCGCCTTAGTGACACTGATAGCGAGCCTGAGTGCGTTCGGCGGAGCTTCTCTCTCCCCGATTCTGACCGAGATCACCCTCCCGCCGGGCAGCTCTTATGAGGATGACATCAGCCTCACCAACACCGGGGATGAGCCGATCAACATACAGGTGATGGTGAGAGGGTTCACCGCCCCTGATGGCGTGCCCGTGTTCCTCGACCCATCTTCGGAAGCCTACTCCTACAGCGAGTACAGCGGACGCAAGCTGCTGACGGTGACCCCGGTGCAACAGACGATCCAACCGGGAGAGACATCGTTGTTCCACTACAAGATGGCCATGCCGGAAAATCTGGATCCGTACGGCGGCCGCTACGTAGCAGCAATATTCCGAGTGCAGCCGCCGACCACAGGGGCGCAGGTCGTCGTCGCCACCCAGATTGCATCCTTGTTCTTGATCACCCCAGGGGGGGATGGAGTGGCACCGCACTTCACGTTCGATGATCTGAAGGTGTGGCAGGACAAGGACAATCCGCGCCTGATACATTCGAGTGGACTGATCACAAACGATGGGAACCTGCACGTAAACTCGGAGCAGATGTACGGGTTCATGCACATCACTGATGAGGATGGATACATTCTTGGACAGATGATGTGGGATGCTCACACGATGCTTCCGGACAACGCGTACACGGAAGAGGATACGTGGCTGGCTCCAGATACCCTTCCGAGCGGCACATACTATTTTCACATGACCACCCTGATCTATCTTCCAAACGGCAAAGAACAGCGCTATCAGAACACGATCGCTGTCAAGCTGAACTTCGAGTGATCGGATGACCTTGCTCGCTCTGGGGAGGGATTTCCCCTCCCCAGATCCCTTTCTCCCTCCTGACCGATCAGCGTTCCCAAAACCAGATCATGCTGCATCCAAGCACGCACGTGCTCAACATGCGGGAAAGGAATCGCAGTAGTGGATTGAGATCGGCGGTGTGTCTTGCTTAACTTCTCGGCGCAGATACAATCATCTGCAGACATAGATAAGGAGGATGCAATGAAGAAAGGATTCATCATCACGATGCTGACTGTTCTCTTGCTGGCAACTTTTGCCGCGGTCGGCTACGCCTACAGCTACGGAATCTACTACGCAAGCTACGCTGATCAGGACACCGCACTGGTCATCATGAACTCCGGCGGGGATGATACGTACTATACCCTCAAGGTGTACAATGCCTACGGTGAGCTGGTCGATGCGGTTTCCGGTGGCCTCGCAGCATTCGAGTCGGATTACAAGATCATGAGCAAGATAGCGGGTACCTCTGATACATCGTGGGGTCTGGCTCTGCTGGAGACGCCTGGGATAGTAACTGTCGGCGTGGAGACGTTCGTCTCCGATCAGTGGATCGCATCGGACAATGTGATCGATTCTCTCCCTGATGGCAGTGAGTACTCTCACTACTGGTACGGGCTGAACTACTCCAACACATCGGGCCAGAAGACGGGGATTGCCGTGGTCAATCCAAACGCTACTTCTGCTGGGGCGACATTGAAGTTCTACGACGCGGCTGGACAGATGCAGTACACCACCGATGTCGTCCTTGACCCGCATGAAACCGAATACTTCTTGACTACGGATATCTTGGTGGTCGCTGACTCCATGTGGGGCACGCTCGATGTGCGAGGTACGCTGCCTCTCATCGTCACAGCCGAGTACTTCACCGGAGAGGGACGGCTGATGAACGTGGATCAGATAACGCACGCGTACTTCAACGAGTACTAGCCACTTGCTGTGGGTGGTCCACAGGGGTGGACCGCCCACCGAATTCTCTAAGACTCCGTCGTACTCTAGCCTGCAAGCAGCCCGGGTACTTCTGATATGAGCATCTGCACTGCGACGGTGAGAAGGATCATCCCCATCAACCGCTCGATGGCGATCAGTCCCCGCCTGCGCAGAACACGCCTGAGGAATGTGCTAGCGAGCAGGATCAATGTGGAAGCAGCCCATGCCCCGAGGATCGCCACTACCCACTCCCAGGAAGCACGGCTTCGCGTGGCGAACAGCATCACCGTCGCGATCGCCGAGGGGCCGGCGATGAGCGGGATCGCGATCGGAACGATGAACGGCTCTCCCTCGGGAGTCGGACCGAACATCCCTCCAGGGACGGGGAAGATCATGCGCAGGGCAATGAGGAAGAGAACCAGCCCTCCAGCGATCCCCAGCGCCGGTCGCGAGATCTGAAGGAAGCGGAGGATGTACGGCCCTGCAAAGAGGAAGGCGATGAGAAAGGCGAGCGCGATCGTCGATTCCCGCAGCAGGATCACTCTCCTCCGGTGAGGCTCTACATCTTCGAGCAGAACGAGGAAGAGGGGGATGTTCCCCAACGGGTCCATCACGAGAAACAGGGTCAACATCGACGATATCAGGCCCATTTCGCTCTCCTCAACAAGAGAGAGCCGCGATCAACGGCCCTCTCCTTCCATGTTACACGCAAGGAACAGGCTACAGCGTCGGGACGCCACAGCTAGCTGTATTGATGTCGATGTAGCCATTCGCTGTCCCCTTCGTCCCCTTGTCATCGGTGACGGTGAGGGTTACAACGTACCGTCCGCTCTGCTGGTACGTGTGGCTGACCCGCTCTCCCACGGCAGTCTGACCATCGCCAAACTCCCACCGGTAGGAGACGATCACCCCATCAGCAGCGCGCGATGCTGAACCATCGAAGTCGACAGCCACGCCCGTCTGTCCGCCGGAGCAGGAGGGGAGGCCGGTGATCACCGCCAAAGGAATATCCGGCCCGCCGCAATGTCCCCCACTGCACGATGAGTCGGTCGCAGCATGGACGTCGACCGTGTGGCGGACGACCGTCGTCGCCCCGTCATTATCAGTGACGGTCAGGGTGGCGATGTAGTACCCGATGTCGCTGTAGGTATGGCTCGTCTCTGCCCCGCTGCCAGTGCTCCCATCCCCAAAGTCCCACTCGTAGGACACGATCGTTCCGTTGGGGTCATAGGAGCCAGTAGCGGTGAAGGAGAGCTCATCTCCGGCGACTGGAGCGTCATCGTCCATGAAGAAACTGGCCACCGGGGCAGGGTTGGTCACGGTGATCGCTATCTTCTCGTAGTTCATCTTCCCCTTGTCATCGGTCACCGTCAGCTTCACGAGGTACGTGCCGGGATGGACGTAGTTGTGGGCGACGCTCATCCCGTTTGCCGGTGCGGGATCCTGCGGATCACCGAAATCCCAGTAGTAGCTGACGATCGTTCCGTCATCGTGGGAGTAGTGGGCGCTCATCTGTACCTGTAGCGGAGCCGGGCCCTGCTGCGGCGAAGCGTCGATCACCGCCTCCGGTATCTTGTTGACCATCGGGCTGATAACGTCATCCAGAGCGCAACCGGTGAGGACAATCGGCAGGATGATTACTGCGAGCAGTGCCAAGCGCTTCATTTGTGACCTCCAGGGTTCCATTCGTTTACATTCTCCAGATCAGCATTGCACGGTGGTCCACCCATGACACGGATCGCGTGCGTATACGTTGTCGTCCCTCCGTCGTTATCGGTCACGGTGAGCGCCACGTTGTACGTCCCCGCCCATAGGAAGCGGTGCTGCACGACCTGCCCTTCGTCCTTCCACCCGTCGCCGAAGTTCCAGCTGTAGGAGACGATATCTTCATCGTCCGTCGAGTCCGATGCATCGAAGGTGATCCATTCGCTCGCCCCAACGATGTAGTCATCATCCAATTGGCTCTTTGGTGAGTAGGAGAAGGTGGCAGTGGGAGGTATGTTCAGCGCCTGCACCGTGATGGAGCTAGAGCTCGATGCCCCGTGGTTATCGATCACGGTGAGGGAGACGCGATAGGTGCCGTCCTTCTGGTAGTCGTGCGTAACCTGAGGGCCGTTCCCCGATCCGCCGTCGCCGAAGTCCCACAAGTAGGACTTGATCTGGCCGTTTGGATCGTAAGATAGCGTAGCATCGAAGTTCGCGGTAAACGGTATCACTTCCTGCACCTGCGAGGCGCTGAAGATCGCCTTCGGGGCCGACTGCGTGCTCCCCAGGCAACCGGTGATCGCCAACGCCACGAGAGCCAGCATTCCCAGCAAAAGGTAGAGCCTCGTTTTTTTCATCTTATCACTCCTTTTCTCCTCTTACAGGGAGAGATTGATATCCAATGCGATGTTGAACTGAACGGTGATTCCACTGAAGTCAGCCACCTCTGTCGTGCCGTCACCGTCGAAATCGAATCCGGTTCCGTCGCTGTCCGACAGGTGTTGCACCGTCAGTGACCGATAGGAGAGGCCGGCACCAACGTTTATCCAATCGGCAAGCGGGAAGGAGAGGGAAACTCCGCCCTCGATCCCCAGGCTGGACCCGTTGTAGTGGCCGTCGCCCGATGACAGGTGGATGTTTATCGGGTGGTAGGCGCTCGGCATCTCGAACGTGATCGATGAGTTGAACCCGGAATAGTAGTAGCCAACGCCGAGATTGGCGGCCAAGCGCAGACCAACATCGAGAAAGACGAACTGTCCTCCAATGAGGACCCCAACGCTCTGACACTGCAGATCGATCGCCACGTTCGACACTTCACTGCTGCCGTTGCTGTAGCTGCCGGAGGTCGATGAAGCGCTCTTGAAATAGGAGACCTCTCCCCCCAGGGCGAGGTTGCCGGTTATCCAGTATCGCTCCCCTGCGCTGTAAGCCAGGCCGCTTCCCATGTGTGGGAGCATGGGGACCTCGCCGTCGAAGCGGGGATCGGTATTGAGATCTCCTGTAATAATGTTAACTACGTCGATTCCTGCATTGATGCTCCCCAGTGCGGCGGCAGAAGGTCCCGCACCGGCGTGGAACTCCAGCGTTCCGGAAAACGCCACCGTTCCACACAGGAGCGTAATCACCGTCACAGTCACTAGCCCCTTCATCTTATCCCCCTTTTCCAGTGTTTGTGGGTCAGGGGAGGATTCCATTGGATACGGAAAGACTCCTCTCACCACCCGTATGACCAGCGTAAGGGATTGCTTCCTCGCGGCGTAGGCCATCCCTCCGATGGTGGGTGGATCTAGTTCAGGGGCTGGCTGGACCTATGTCTCTTCCATCGCAGACCGCAGGGCGGCGATGGACTGCTCGATGTCTGCTGATGAGATTCCGATGTGGGTCACCATGCGCATCTGGTTTGAGCTTCCGAGGGAGTTGGCCAGGACACCGCGCTTCCGCAGGCGCAGCGAGAGGACGTCGGCGTTCAACGACGGATCCCCGACCGTTGCTCCATCGACGGCAAAATAGACGAGATTGGTCGGCACCTTGGACCCGTCGTGCGAGGTGCACCTGAGCCCGGGGATGGAATCTATCCCCTCTGCCAGGCGCGCGGCATTGGCGTGATCCTCTTTCAGCCGGTCGATGTTCTTCTCAAGCGCGTACACCCCAGCCGCGGCGATGATCCCGGCCTGGCGCATCCCTCCACCGAGCACCTTGCGCACGCGCAGCGCTCGATCGATGAACGAACGCGTTCCACACAGGACAGAACCAACAGGGGCTCCCAGCCCCTTGGACAGGCAGATCATCACCGAATCCATGCTGCGAGTCAGCTGCGCTGCGGGAATGCCGAGCGCCACAGAGGCGTTGAACAGGCGCGCTCCGTCGAGGTGGACGGCCATCCCGTGACTGTGAGCGAGCCGCGCAGCGGCATCAAGGTACTCAGGGCCGATTGCAGCTCCGCCGCAACGATTGTGGGTGTCCTCGAGGCAGAGGAGGCGGCTTGTCGGGAAGTGGACGTTCTCCGGGCGAATCGCCCGCTCAATCCCATCGAGGTCGATCGTGCCATCGTCTTCGTTTGGTAGGATGTGCGGGTGGACCCCCCCGAGCCCGGCTGCCGCTCCCCCCTCGTAGAGGAAGGTGTGCGCGAGGTCCCCAAGGAGCATCTCATCTCCACGCCCAGCATGGGTAAGGACAGCGACGACATTTCCCATCGTCCCGCTGGCCACGAACAGGCCAGCCTCCATCCCGACAAGCTCAGCCATCATCTCCTGCAAGCGGTTGACGGTCGGATCCTCACCGTAGACGTCATCCCCCACGGTGGCGTTCGCCATCGCCTGGCGCATCTCGTCGGTAGGCAAGGTCACTGTGTCGCTGCGTAGATCTATGAACTCCATCTGCATCTCCTTATCGAACCATTGGTTGTTGTTCACGTTTTGAAGAATAGCGGGCATCTTCGCCTGCGGCAAGCTTTGCTGTGTCACACAAGAACGGCTAGTTCGCCGAGCTTTCCGCTGCGTCAATGAAAGAAGTGAACAGCCTCTTGAAGAGTGGGAACTTCCGCCACATCCCTTCTGGGTGCCACTGCACGCCGAGCGCGAATCGCAGGGAGGAGTGCTCGATTCCCTCGATAACCCCATCCCCTGCAACAGCGCTGACCTTGAAGCTGGGAGCGACATCCCTTACGGCCTGGTGGTGATAGCTATTGACGCGCAGGCTGGACTGGCCAAGGATCGCAAACAGCTTGCTATCGTGGCTAACCTCCACTGCATGAGTGGGGTACCAGCGCGGCGCCTTCTGATCGTGTATCAGGGTCCCTTCTCTCTGCGAAGCCAGGTCCTGATAGATATCCCCGCCTGCTGCGATATTCAACACCTGAATTCCACGGCATATGCCGAGGATCGGGATGTCTTCCCTCAGTGAGAGCTTCGTAAGCGCGATCTCAACAGAGTCGCGCTGTGGGTCGATCCGCGTGTAGTTGTGCGTCGGCTCTTCCCCGAAGTGCACCGGATCAACATCCGGTCCGCCAGGCAGGAGGAGTCCATCGACGCGCGCGAGGAGCTGCGAGGCCATATCCTCATCATCGCTGCACGGCAAGAGGAGCGGCACACCTCCAGCGGCCTCTATCGCATCCACGTACGCCCTCCCTCCCACATAAGACTCGCCCTTTCTATCTAGAGATACTACTATTGCAATGACTGGACGCATGCCTTCCTCCTCACGCCAACTGTTCCGTGTTTGAATCCCCTACGGGGGTTCACTGTCGCCCCTTGGGGCGCGCTTTTCACAAAGCTTCTTGGTACAGCACAGGCTTGCGGCGGGGTAATTCACCTCCGACCACGAGTCCTTGGTCCGCGCTGCCAACACACGTGACTCCGTATGGGCGTTCTTATACACCACGAGGCCTGTTGCACGCAAGACGAGCATGGAGCCCAGGCCACCTCAGCGATTTACCGAGCAAAGTGTGTGTGGTTTGAATCCCCTGAAGAGCCTGTCCGACAAACCAACTTGTCTCTCTCGTATTAGATAAATGTAGTATCTGTAACTGATGGAGTTGGAGGTAC
>JAGGSM010000109.1 GCA_021159105.1 Candidatus Bipolaricaulota bacterium | reverse complement strand
TTAGATGTTGCTAGGAATTGATATTGGCGGGACGTTCACTGACATCGTCGTCAGTGATGCGGGGCACGTCCGGCTGTTCAAGATCCCTTCGACCCCACAAGAGCCCGCCATGGGTGTCATCTCCGCCCTTTCCAGTCTTATCGACCGCGGGGTGATCATCCCCGATAGAGTAGGAGAGATCCGGCACGGCTCGACCGTGGCGACGAATGCTCTTCTCGAAGGGAAGTGGGCAAGAACCGCCCTCGTGACAACGCGTGGATTTCGCGACGTGCTGGAGATCGGCCGGCAGAATCGTCCGAAGCTGTACGACCTCTTCTTCGAGCGTCCCGCCCCGATCGTAGCCCGCGATCGTCGCTTCGAGGTAACAGAACGCTTGGACTACCGCGGCAAGGTCATCAAACCGTTGGTTACGGACGATGTAAAGCGGTTGATTCCTCTCCTGCGTGAGCAGTCTGTGGAGACGGTTGCCGTGGTCTTCTTGTTCTCTTACCTCGATCCGACGCACGAGCGTGCGGTGCAAGATGTTATCTCCTCCGCACTGGGAGTACCTGTGACTATTTCAAGCGATATCCTCCCCGAGTTTCGTGAGTTCGAGCGGACATCGACCACGGTCATCAGTGCCGCCCTTCGGCCGGTTATCGGAAGTTACCTCACATCGCTTGAAACAGGTGCCAAGAAGAGCGGTCTGAACACGCGTTGGCAGATCATGCAGTCGAACGGGGCGATCACCAGTGCTGATTACGCCCAAGCTAACCCAGCGCGCATTCTTCTCTCCGGTCCGGCGGCGGGCGTTGAGGGTGCGCGGGTGATCGGAGAATTGACCGATCTTTCCGATCTGATCACGCTCGACATGGGAGGGACGAGTTGCGATGTCTCGCTCATACGTGATGGAAAGCTCAGCCGAACGACAACAGGGCGGATAGGGGACTACCCAGTCGCTCTTCCCATGGTCGATATTCACACGATAGGAGCCGGCGGTGGGAGCATTGCCTGGATCGACCACGGTGGAGCACTGCGTGTCGGCCCGCGTAGCGCTGGCGCCGATCCCGGACCGGCCTGCTATGATCGTGGAGGCCTGGAACCAACAGTCACCGATGCCCACCTCGTGCTGGGACACCTTCTCCCCTCGCACCCCTTGGGCGGACTCGATCGGCTCGACCTAGATGCCGCAAGGAGCGCAGTTGGACGAGTGGCAAGCAGGCTCAACATCAGCGTTGAGGCGACGGCACTCGGGATACTGGAGATAGCCGATGCCGCTATGGAACGCGCGATTCGCGTTATCTCGGTCGAGCGGGGATACGATCCACGCAAGTTTTCGCTGCTCGCCTTCGGCGGTGCCGGCCCGTTGCACGCTGTATCGGTTGCTCAGCGATTGGGGATCAGTAGGGTGATCATTCCGGCGACAGCCGGTGTTCTATCGGCGTTCGGTCTCGTTGTCGCAGAAATAGGACACGACTTTAGCCAGGGGATTGTCAGGTCGTTACCAGACTGCAAGCCGGAGATGATCGCAAGCGCCCTCGCGAAATTGCGCGATCGTGCCAGGGAGGAGCTGAAGGCAGAAGGGGTGAAAGAGGATACGATCCGCTTTCACGTTTCGGCGGATCTGCGCTATTTGGGACAGGCGCACGAGCTCAATGTACCACTCTTACATACGAAAGTAGCAGAGGACTGGGTGATAGATCAGGAATTCATGCGCGATATAGCCTCGCTCTTTTACGCTGAGCATGTGCGCCGTTACGGACACGCCCTCGATGAGCAACCCGTGGAACTCGTCACTCTGAGGCTGCAGGCGGTGGGTCCCGGTTTGATGGAGGTCCCCCGCGTCAGGACGGCACACAAAGGCACGCAGGGCCAATCCGCGTCCATGGTGAAGGCATGGTTTACCAAGGACGGGCCGTTTGATGGAGGTCCCCCGCGTCAGGACGGCACACAAAGGCATACAGGGCCAATCCGCGTCCATGGTGAAGGCATGGTTTACCAAGGACGGGCCTGTAGAAACACGCGCACTGCACCGCAGCGATATTGCCTTGGGTGTCGGAATCACTGGCCCGGCAATCGTGTTCGGAGAGGACGCGACGATTCTGCTTCCGCCGGGAACAGACGCGAGGATCGATGAATATGCAAACATGATCTTGGAGATCGCATGACGATGAACTCAACAGCCTTTGACCCGATCACCCTGGAGGTGCTGCGGCACGCCCTCGCTGCCGTCTCCGAGGAGATGAACGCCAACCTGATTCGTAGTGCCTTTAGCCCCAACATCAAGGAGCGTCGTGATTGCTCTTGCGCGGTCTTCGATCCGGAGGGAAGAATGGTCGCCCAAGCGGAATCTATCCCCGTGCACCTCGGAGCGATGCCGTTCTCCGTAGCTGCTGCGATCAGTAAGGCTCAGACATTTCACCCCGGAGACGTCATCATCCTAAACGATCCTTACTACGGTGGCGCGCACCTGCCCGACATCACCTTTATCGCCCCCGTCTTCGTGAGGGACGAGCTGTTCGCCTTCGTCGCCAGCCGCGCTCACCACGCCGATGTCGGCGGCAAGGAGCCGGGTAGCGTGGCCGGTGACACGACGGAGATCTACCAGGAGGGGCTGCGCATTCCTCCGGTTCGCCTGTGGAATGAGGGCAAGCTCGATCAGGACCTTGCCGATCTCATCCTGCTCAATGTGCGCACTCCTGAAGAACGAATGGGAGACCTAAGCGCGCAGCACGCCGCCTGCGAGACCGGGATCGCGCGAATGCAGGCACTTGTTCACCGTTTTGGGTCCGATCTGCTAACGAGAGGGATGGCAGCGGTAATGGACTACTCCGAGCGGCGCATGCGCGCGCAGATCAAAGAGCTCCCTGATGGGACGGCTGCATACGAGGATTACCTCGATGGAGACGGGATTACTGATGAACCTATACGGATCAGAGCGAGCGTGACAGTTTCTGGGGAGAAGATCAGCGTCGACTTCACCGGCAGCTCTCCGGCCGTTGCTGGACCGGTGAACGCGGTCTACGCCGTGACCGCCTCGGCGACGTACTTCACGCTGCGGGCGATCACCGATCCCGACATTCCACCGAACGCCGGCTGCTATCGACCGATCGAGATCATCGCTCCCCAGGGTAGTGTGGTGAACTCCGATCCCCCCTCTCCGGTCGTTGGGGGCAACCTGGAAACATCACAGAGGATAGTCGATGTCATCCTCGGCGCGTTCTCCAAGCTCTGCCCGGAGCGCGTCATCGCCGCATGTCAGGGGACGATGAACAACGTCACCATCGGGGGAATCAACCCACGAAGCGGGAAGGCGTACACGCTCTATGAGACGATCGGCGGCGGGTTCGGCGCGCGGCCGAACAAGGATGGGGTCAATGGGGTGCACTCTCACATGACAAACACCCTGAACACACCTGTCGAAGCGTTAGAGAGCGCATATCCTCTCCGTGTCGAGCGCTACGAGCTGATCGATGGAAGCGGCGGTAACGGCCGCTATCGCGGAGGGATGGGGATTCGTCGTGACATCACGATCGTTGGCCACACAGCCCGCGTATCGCTCCTAACCGACAGACGTCGCTCCCATCCGTACGGATTAAACGGCGGGGCTCCCGGAAGGACTGGAGAGAACGTACTGATACGCGATAGCGAGGAGATCCCCCTTCCGGCGAAGGGGACAGTTACGTTATTTGATGGTGAGACGGTGAGCATAAGGACACCAGGCGGTGGCGGATACGGGATCGCACAAGAACGCGCAGAGCAGGCAATCAAGAGCGATCACCGTGAGGGTCGAATATGACACGGCTTCATTTCGATGAGAGGAGTAACACAGGGCATTGGACAAGGATCTATGTCTTTGTTCAGTATGGAACAAAGTGTTGAATAGGTGTACCATTCCGCGGCGCGCACGACTGCGGATTGAAAAACTAACGCTTGTGAGGAGAAGATGACAACCTATCGCATCGACAAGCATCCGATTCTTCCGATTTCTACAAAAGAGCAGATAACATTCTTCTGGCGCGGGCAGGAATTGACAGCAAACAAGGGCGAGATGATCGCCTCGGCCCTATTTGCAAACGGCATCCGCACCTTCGGCCATCATCCAAGGGACGGCCCTGTTTGCAAACGGCATCCGCACCTTCGGGCATCACCCAAGGGACGGGTCGCCACAAGGGATCTTCTGCGCCAACGGACAGTGCTCCCAGTGCCTGGTGATCGCAAATGACGTTCCGGTGAAGTCGTGCATGACGCAGGTCCTTCCGGGAATGCGCGTTGAGCCGATCGATGAGCTGCCGCGTTTGCCGGAAGTGACTAGCATCCCCGCGCTGCACGAGATCAAGACGATCAAAGTGACAGTCCTCATCCTCGGCGGAGGCCCAGCCGGGATGTCCGCAGCCGGTGAACTTGGAAGGCGCGGGGTCGATGTGCTGCTAATCGATGACAAGGACCGCCTTGGCGGAAAGCTTGTCCTGCAGACGCACCGCTTCTTCGGCTCGGTCGAGGCGGTGCACGCCGGTACGCGTGGGGTAGATATTGCCTCACTGTTATCAAGTGAGATAGAAGCGCTCCCCTCGGTGAAGATATGGACAAATAGCACGGCCTTGGCGGTGTTCAGCGACAAGTTGGTGGGCGTGCTGCGCGGTGGGGATGAGTACGTGCTCATCGAGCCGCAGGTGCTCCTCGTCGCCACAGGGGCGCGGGAGAAATCGCTTGCCTTCAAGGGGAACACCCTTCCTGGTGTGTACGGTGCCGGTGCCTTCCAAACGCTCGTTAATCGCGACCGCGTGCGCGCGGCGGAGCGGCTGTTCATCGTTGGCGGAGGGAACGTCGGCCTGATCGCCGGCTATCACGCACTGCAGGCTGGAATCGAGGTCGTCGGCCTTGTCGAAGCCCTTCCCGAGTGCGGTGGATACAAGGTGCACGTGGACAAGCTCGCTCGCCTCGGCGTTCCCATCTACACCTCGCATACCGTAGTCTCCGCCAACGGTGATAAGCAGGTGGAATCCGTGACGATCGCCCAGATCGACGATAAATTCCGTCCCATTCCGGGCACGGAGAAGTCGTTTTCCTGCGATACTCTCCTTATCGCGGTCGGCCTCGATCCGGTGAACGAATTTACCAGCAAGGCGCGCGAGTACGGGATGAACGTGTACGACGCCGGCGATGCCGAGGAGATCGCCGAGGCCTCGGCAGCGATCTTCTCAGGGCGGATCAAGGGGAGGACGATCGCCCGCGATCTGCACGTGACTGAGGAAGAGATCCCCGAAGAATGGTCGCGCACAGCGCAGATCCTCAAGTCAAGACCGGGGGAGGTTGGCTCAGAGAACATCCCGCCGTGGGAGGAGGGGGTCTTCCCCATCCTCCACTGCAGCCAGGAGATCCCCTGCAACCCGTGCAGCGCCGTCTGCCCCAAGCACCTGATTACAATAGATAAGAGCGACATTCGGCAGCGCCCGCAGTTCATCGATGATCCACACCAATGCTTGGGCTGCGAGCAGTGCGTCGCCATCTGCCCTGGCCTCGCGATAACGCTTGTTGACTACCGCCAGGATACTGACATGCCCACGGTGACGATCGCCTATGAGTTCCCTCCAGAGAGTCTCCAGGTTGGGCAGGAGGTGACGGTGACCGACTCGGTCGGCAATACGCTCGGCAATGTGGTCGTGGAGGACCTGCGCGCGATCGCGCGCAACGACCATACCGTACTCGTCAAAGTGAGCGCGCCGAAGGAGTACGCCAAACGCGTGGCCGGGATCAGAATCCAGGACGCGTCCATCTCGCAGCCGCTCCCACAGGTCGAAGAGCGCATGAAGGACGACGCGGTCGTCTGTCGCTGCGAACGGGTCACAGCAGGTGAGATCAGGAGCCTCATCCGCAGCGGTTGTCGCGATATGAACGAGATCAAGGCGGTCACGCGTGCCGGGATGGGAGCGTGCGGGGGAAAGACTTGTACGTCGCTGATCAAGAGACTCTTCCGTGAAGAAGGGATCCCTCTCTCCGAAGTGGAAGAGAACGTGAAGCGGCCACTGCTTCATCGAGGTCCCGCTCGGCGTCTTCGCCAGCGCAAACTCCACGAAGCAAGAGGAGGGGAGCGATGAATAACTACGATGTGATCATCATCGGTGCGGGGAGCGTCGGTGTACCGACAGCGATGTCCATGGCGCGCGCTGGACTGAGCGTCCTCGTTCTCGACCGCTTCGCCAGCGCCGGGCAAGGGTCGAACAAGGCGGCGATCGGCGGGATCCGCGCTACCCACTCCGATCCGGCCAAGATCCGCCTCTGCCTGCGCACCCTGGAGGTCGTCTCAACGTGGGAAGAGACGTACGGCCAGGACATCGAGTGGACCGAGGGCGGATACACCTTCGTCGCCTACCGTAAGGAGGAGGAAGAGACGTTTAAAACCCTCCTCAAGACACAGCATAAATACGGATTGAACATCGATTGGTACGACAAGGACGACTTTCTGAAGATCGTCCCCTCGGTGAACTCCGACGGCCTCATCGGAGGGACGTTGACATCGAGTGGACCGAGGGCGGATACACCTTTGTCGCCTATCGCAAGCACGAGGAAGAGACGTTTAAAACCCTCCTCAAGACGCAGCACAAGTACGGCTTGGATATCGATTGGTACGACAAGGACGAGTTCTTGAAGATCGTCCCCTCACTGACCCCAGGTGGCTTAATCGGAGGAACCTTCTCCCCGCACGACGGGCACTGTTCGACGCTGTTGTTCGGACATACGCTGTACGAGCAGGCGGTGCTCGCCGGAGCGATGTTTCACTTCAACGAGCAGGTTATTGCCATTGATACTCATGACGGCCGCGTGCGCGGGGTGAAGACCGATCGTGGTGAGTATGCAGCGCCGATCGTAGTGAATGCAGCCGGTCCGTGGGCAAGAGAGATCGGGCAATTGGTCGGGCTCGATCATCCAGTGGACCCCGACTCGCATGAAGGGGGGATCACCGAGCCGGTCGCCCACTTCTTAAAACCCATGGTCGTCGACGTCCGCCCCGCCCCTGGCTCAGCCAACTATTACTTCTACCAGCTCTCAACCGGGCAGGTCGTCTTCTGCATCACCCCGAGTCCATCGATACCGGGCTTCGATCGCCGCGAGACGAGCGCGTTCCTGCCGATGGTCGCCCGCCGCATGGTCGACCTGATGCCGATCCTTTCAAACATCCGCGTGCGGCGCACCTGGCGCGGACTCTATCCGATGACCCCTGACGGCTCGCCGCTCGTCGGCAGATCAAGGGAGATCGAAGGATACGTAATGGCGATCGGAATGTGTGGCCAAGGATTCATGCTCGGGGTGGGCCTGGGAGAGCT
>JAGGSM010000274.1 GCA_021159105.1 Candidatus Bipolaricaulota bacterium | reverse complement strand
CTGCTGGGATCGAGTTTCTGAATCTCGTAGAATGCGGTGCCAACAGTCTTCATCCAATGCTTGTTTTAGACGGATATTTGTGCTAGTATGGAGGTGGTAGACAAGGAGGGCATATGTTTGTCAGAGTTAAGCGGGCCGGGAACTATGAATACCTCCAGCTAGTAGAGAACCATCGGGAAGGGAAACAAACGCGTCAACGTATCGTCGCTACCCTGGGCCGATTGGACCGGCTGCATGCCAAGGGACAGGTGGATGTGCTGGTTCGTTCTCTAGGGAGATTTGCCGAACGAGTACGGATCCAGGAGGCACACAAGAACGGTGAACTGGAGGCCCTGTCTACACGACGGATCGGACCGGCACTTGTGTTCGGTCGCCTGTGGAAGGAGCTTGGGATCGATCGCATCCTCGACCACCATCTTGCAGGGAGGAAGTTCCAGTTTGACGTGGAGAGAGCGATCTTCGCTGCAGTTGTACATCGTCTGTTCGAGTCAGGCTCGGATCGACAGGGGATGAGGTTCCTACGGGATGTTGATGTCCCAGGAACGCAAGAGCTTGGCCTGCACCACATGTACCGGGCGATGGCCTGGCTAGGGGAGAACCAGGAGAAGATCGAGGAAGACCTGTTCCACTTGAACCGCAACTTGTTCACCTCACTTGAGCTGGTGTTCTTCGACACGACGAGCTTCTACTTCGAGGGAGAGGGAGGAGAGAGTTTGGGGGAGTATGGTCACTCCAAGGACCACCGTCCCGACTTACACCAGGTGGTAGTTGGTGCGCTTCTCACCCAAGATGGGCGGCCACTGAGCTGCACCATCTTTCCGGGGAACTCCTCTGATGCGAAGGCTCTTCTCCCGGTGGTAGATCGCGCTAAGGAACGGTTCGGGTTGAGCAAGGTGTGTTTTGTCGCCGACAGGGGGATGGTCAGCACCTCTGTCATCGAGTCACTTGAAGAGCGAGATGTGGGGTACATCCTGGGAGTTAGGATGCGGCGGGTGAGAGAGGTGGGAGAGAAGGTTCTGTCTCATCCCGGCCGTTACCATGTACTGGAAGAGAACCTGCACGTAAAGGAAGTCAACATTGACGATCGCCGCTACATCGTGTGCTACAACCCGGACCAGGCGAAGAAGGACGCTCGGGATCGCGAGTCAATCTTAGAAGGGATCGAGAAGAAGCTGAAACAGGGGACGAAGGCGCTGGTTGGGAATCGCGGGTTTCGCCGCTACCTCACTGCCAAGAAGGACGCGGTGGGGATCTCCTACGAGAGGGTTAAAGCGGAAGCCCGCTATGATGGTAAGTGGGTGTTGCGAACGAACACCGACCTTCCCGCTCCCGAGGTGGCTCTCCAATACAAGCACCTGCTCACGGTGGAGCGGTTCTTCCGGACAGCAAAGTCACTATTGGAGACAAGACCGATCTTTCACAAGACGGATCTGACAATCACTGGTCATCTGTTTGTAAGCTTTCTTGCTCTGCTCCTGATGCACGAACTTACACAACGGCTGAACACGAGAGGCTGGAAGCTTGAATGGGCGGACATCCTGCGCGACTTGGAGACACTGGAGGAAGTGGAGGTACGTCATCAAGGGAAGCGGTATCTACTCCGGACGCCACTCAAGGGAGTGTGTGGCAAGGTTCTCCAAGGGGCGAGGGTAGCGATCCCACCGCCGGTGAGTCCATTGGGTAAAGAGGAGGATTGTGGTGCCAAGACCTCTCCTCGCACCATGTAATGCCGTAGTAAAGGTAACTCTGTATTTGTAACTGTAGAAGATGAGTCAGGCGATAAACTGAAGCAACTCTATCTGGAGCGTCCAGATAAGTGTCACAACAGGGACTACTGAAGACGGTCGTTTGAGCGCTATGACACGTCTAGCTTTCTCGCCGCGCGCAGCTTGGCGCTGCGGGCTCGCGGATTCGCGTCAATCTCCTCATCGCTGGGCACGATCGGCTTCTTGGTGAGTACCTCCATCTCCACCTTCTTATCGCACATACACACCGGAAGATCCGGGGGGCAGATGCAGGAGAGGGCCTTGTAGCGAAAGAATCCCTTCACGATGCGATCCTCCAGCGAATGAAAGCTGATCACCGCCATCACCCCTCCTGCGGAGAGGATGGAGAAGCTCGCCTCCAACCCCCTCTCTAGGTTAGAGAGCTCATCGTTCACTGCTATGCGCAGTGCCTGAAAGGTGCGCGTCGCCGGGTGAATGCGCGGAGGATGGAACTTGCGCGGTATGGCATCGTACACGATCCTCGCCAACTCATCCGTCGTTTCGATCCTCCCCTTCGTGCGCGCTGCCACGATCGCGCTGGCGATACGATGTGCAAAGCGCTCTTCACCGTAGCGGGAGATGATACCTGAAAGCTCCTCTGCCGAGGCATCATTCACTAGATCGGCTGCGCTCGCCCCACTTGTACGATCCATGCGCATGTCGAGCGGTCCGCTCGCGCGGAAGCTGAACCCACGCTCCGGCCGATCCAGCTGCAGCGATGAAAGACCAAGGTCGAGGAGAAATCCATCTATCCGGTCAACGTCAAGCGCACTCAACAGATCCACACAGTCGCGGTAGTTGCCGTGCACAAGACGAACGCGGTCGCCGAACGACGCGAGCCGCTTCTTGGCGATGGAAAGCGCGTCCTCATCGCGGTCTATCCCGATGATCTCGATTGTTGGGTGGGCTGAAAGAAGCGCCTCGCTGTGCCCGCCCATGCCGATGGTTCCATCGACGATCACAGCGCCTGCACGAGGAGAGAGTAAATCGACCACCTCGCGCATGAGCACCGGCTGGTGAATATTCCGATAGTCCTTTTCTTCCATATCAGTAATCCCTCGACTGTATCGACAGGGCACGATAACCTATCCGTCGCAACAGACTGTTCTCTACTCATTCTTCATCGCAATGATAACACAAGCTCGTCGCCAGTTTGTTCTCACCCCATGCATGCAGGCCCAAAGGTAGATCTCTGCTCAGGCGTGACCCCACATAGGCTGGCGTCTTGCTCTGCTCTGGCATGCGTGAGGTTGGTTATGTCGCGTGAATGCTGCTAGAATTGCGCTTACTAAACGGAGGGAAGATGAACAACACAGAAGCGGGACGGATGTGGAACGACAACGCGGACGCGTGGACCGAGCTGAGCCGGGCTGGGTACGATACATGCCGCGATACGTTCAATACGCCCACTTTTCTTGAGATTCTTCCTGACATCAATAACCTTGAAGGGCTCGATATCGGCTGCGGGGAGGGGCACAACACACGCCTCCTGGCGCGCCGCGGAGCGAGAATGACTGGGATCGACATCTCGGAGCGGTTCATCGAGCATGCCCGCGCAGAGGAGGAACAGGAGACGCTGTGGATCTCCTACCGCGTGGCGGATGCGGCCAACCTTCCGTATCCCAGAGAGACATTCGACTTCGCCACTGCGTTCATGAGCCTTATGGATATGCCGGAGGTCGAACGGGCCATCAGCGAGGCGTATCGCGTCCTCAAGCCGGGTGGCTTCTTCCAGTTCTCCATCCTGCACCCCTGCTTTGACACCCCACATCGCAAGAAACTGCGCGATGAACAGGGTTTGACGTATGCGTTTGAGATCGGCGGGTACTTCGAGCGCTTGTACGGCGATGTAGAAGAATGGACGTTTGGCGCTTTGCCCACAGAACAACAAGAGCAAGTGAGGAAGTTCAAGGTCCCTCGATTCACACGCACCATGAGCGAGTGGTTGAACCTGCTCATCGATGCCGGCTTTGTCCCCGAGCGCTTTGCCGAGCCTAGGCCGAGCGATGATGTCGTGTTGCAGCACCCAAACCTCCAGGCTGCGCAGGTCTTTCCCTTCTTCCTCATCGTACGCATGAGAAAGCAGGATTAGCTAGCAAAACAGGTAACACACTCCAATGTAACAGGGAACGTTGCAGGTAAGCAGCGGGCTATGAAACCTGTTGATGTCAGCTTTCCCCGCAGTTTCAGGTCTTGCTTACCCTGTGGAGTCCTGCTCCACAGGCGTAGCAGACCTGGAGATCAAAGATCTCTTCTGGAGAACACAAGAAGAGTTCAGTAGATTTGAAGATGTAACCCATGTGCGAAACGTGCTCAACACGCGGCAATCTGTCGGGCCAATTAGCATTCTCCAGGCAACATCCTGTTGATCTGGCATGCAGACAGAGGGCGTAACAAAAAGACTTGGAAAAGGGGGTGACCACGAGGGCCACCCCAGCAAGCAGAGAAGGAGGCTAGTTAGCCGGATACGGTCAGGACTGGTACGATCTGACAGCCTTTAACCTGCCAGATCTGAATCTTGCTTGTTACACCGCCAGTGGCGTTGAAGTCGACACCACCGGATACACCTTCGTAGTTGATTTCCTTGCCTTGTTCAAGTATAGAGATCGCTCTTGCCCACTCGCCATAGTAGACCTTCTCACCACCAGGGTTTGCCACCGCGCGCAGGTTGTCGCGGATCGCCTCGCTGTTCGCTTTCCCGGCGCGCTCGATCGCCAAGGCGATGGAGATCACCGCGTCGTAGGCCTGATAGTAGAATGGAGGGCAGTTGACCTCGCCGAATCTTGCCTTGAAATCGGCATCGAACTGATCCACCTTGAATCCGGTTCCTGCCGGCGCCGTGCCGAAAGCACCTTCGATCGGCCCGGGTTCATCCGCTGAGAGACACCCCGGTCCTGGCGCCACTTCACTTCCAGCCATCGAAGAACCGAACAGGAATTTGCCTTGGTATCCAGCTTCGATCGCTTCCACGATCTGCTTTCGCCCGTCGATGGCATAGGAGATCAGCAAGAGGGCGTCGGGATTGCTCGCGATCGCCTTCTCCACCTCGCCTCGATATGAGGGCTTGTCCTGATCATATGCGACGTACGCGTTGATTTTGCCCCCGAATTTCTCGAAGTTACTCTTGAATCCATCGGCCAGGTCCTTGCCGTAGGCGTTGTTTACGAAGATCACCGACACGTTGCTATGGTTGAGCAGCAACGCCAGGCGCGCCAACACCCTTCCCTGCACCTCGTTTGATACGATCGTGCAGAAGACATAATCGTTGTCGTTCAGTGCAGCGATTGCCGCCGAGACGGAGACGGGCGAGACGAGGACGACATCCGATGGGATGGTAACGCTCGAGACAGCGAGTGTCACTCCACTCGAGTAGGCACCGATGATCGCTGGAACGCGATCGAGCTCTATCAGCTTTCTCGCTGCATCCCGGCCGACATCGGGAGAGCTACCCGTGTCGCGGATGACCAGCTCCAGCTTCTTGCCGAGAACTCCTCCCGCGGCGTTGATCTGCTCAACCGCCAGCTTCGCCCCATCGAGAATCGGCGGGCCGTACGGAGCTATGGCCCCGGTGAGAGGAGCGAGTGCACCAATCTTGATCGTATCATCCGCAAGTCCGACAAGCCCAATACCAACGACCAGTCCAACAATCAATAAAGCAGTAGCTCTTTTCATCATTAACCTCCTGATTTTAGAAATATTGTATTTTTTACCATTGATACGAACCTATACATCATTCTATCACCTCCAGATAACAAAAAAAGACCACAGGATTCTCCTGTAGTCCTCAACGCCCACCTTTACCTAGCTAGAAACCGCTAGATCAGGTGGACACGGCCATCATCATGCCAAACTGAACGAAGAAAGAGGCGCCGCATGCGCAGCGTTCACTCACACGTAATCGCGAGGTTCCCTTTCTCCTATTCATAGCGAGCATCACTATAGCATGGATCTCGGACGTTGTCAAATGCGGTGTCCTGATTGTCAGACTTTGTCTGAGCAGGGGACCTTGGCGAAGCGACACCCCTATGATTTCATCGTCTGTAATATGAGATTGTGAGATGGCGGGGTGTGACACCTAGTCCAACGTGTTCGATCCCTCGCTTCGTTGAGGTGAGGGTATGTCGTTTCAGCTACGAAAGAGCGAGCCATCCCTTACGAGAAGAACAGTGGCAAATTTGACAACATGGGGCGGCACGTGCCATTCTCATCCAGATAGTAGATGAGCGATACCTGGTGAGAGGAGATCGCTGCCATTCACGATATCGTGATGCTGAGGTGCCAAACCTAGGGAGGGGCAAGATGAAGATTGGGATTATCGTCTATTCACAGACTGGGAACACGCTCTCTGTCGCCGAGAAGTTGGAGGAGAAGCTCACGGCAGCGGGGCATCCGGCGGAGATCGAACAGGTGACCGTCGCTGGAGGGCGCAAGTCGGGGGAAAGGGCGTTCCAACTGAAGACCAGGCCCGATGTGTCAGAGTACGAGGCGCTCGTCTTTGGCGCGGCGGTCGAGGCCTTCTCTCTATCGCCAGTTATGATGAACTATCTTACGGGTATTAGTTCTCTTCAGGGCAAGCAGGTTGCCTGTCTCGTCACTCAGTTCTTCCCTTATCCTTGGATGGGAGGGAACCGCGCCATTCGCCAGATGCGCAAGCTTTGCAAATCGAAAGGGGCAACGCTCAGCGGCTCAGGGGTTGTGAACTGGGTGGGGTACCGCCGTGCCAAGACCACCGCCCGTGCCATCGATCGGCTGATTCAATCGCTTGCCTGATGCTGATGTGCCCTATGCTCGAGGAGTTCGCCATGGGTAATAGCACAAGGGGGACGAAATGACGGAATCGATTCGAACTCTCACTTTTCGGTGGGTGAACGCATACCTCGTGAAGACCGGTACAGGCTTTGTCCTGATCGACACGGGAATGGCGAGCAACCGCGCGACGCTCGAACGCGAGCTTAGTGCTGCCGGGTGCCAGCCTGGTGATCTCCGACTGATACTGGTCACCCACGGAGACCCTGATCACAGTGGCAACGCCGCTTACCTGAGAGCGAAGTACGGAGCGAAGATTGCCATGCACAAAGCAGAGGCTGCGGCCGTCGAACGGGGGAACATGTTCCTCAGCAGGGGATCGCTCAGTCTTCGGAGGCGGTTGATGAAACCGCTGATGAGTCTCTTTCGGTTGCGCAAGCGGGACCGGTTCACACCCGATCTCTTCCTCGAAGATGGCGACCGTCTTACGGAATACGGGCTTGATGCCACGATCCTGCACGTCCCTGGGCACTCCGCCGGGTCCATCGCGGTGTTGACCGATGAAGGAGCGTTCTTCAGCGGCGATTTCCTGGAAAACCGGACCCGCCCATCGATTGCCACCATAGTTGACGATGCCGAGGCATTGGAAACCAGCTTCGAGCGGGTGAAGAAGCTGGACATTCGGATTGTCTACCCCGGCCACGGAAAGCCATTCACATTGGACGAGATCGGATAGCGGAGTGTAGGGGTACGCCTCACTGCTGAGTCAGTTTTCAGTTTGCGTCAACACGTTTTCCAC
>JAGGSM010000071.1 GCA_021159105.1 Candidatus Bipolaricaulota bacterium | reverse complement strand
AGCCAGCACCAGCGTTAACCGTGATGTGCCACGTGTCCGTTCCCCACACGAAGATCCCTGGGGTGTTCCCCATCGCTGGAGGCCCACCCACTGGTTGTGGAGGTGTCCAACCGCCGCTCACCGGCACGCTCTGCTGCGCCATCGCCGTCCTCCCCTGGTTGTCGCTTACAAGGAGGCGGACAGTGTACGTACCGGGGGCTGCGTAGGAATGCACTGCCTGCACGCCTGAGGCGCCGCTTCCGTCCCCGAAGTCCCAACTGTAGGAGACGATCCATCCACTCGGGGCGATAGACCCACTGGCGTCGAACAGGATCCCCTGCCCGACCGTGGCCTGGGTCGGATTGACGGTGAAGGATGCACTCGGACCCATGCTCTGCGGCTGCAGCGTAACCTGCACCGGTGTCGTTTGTCCAGCATAGACCCTGGCTTGCTGAGTCTGCGGTTGGTAGCCGGAGAGGCTGAAGGATACTGTGTGCACTCCGACCGTCGCCTGCACCTGTGTCGGCGTTGCGCCAATCGGTGCACCGTCGACCGTCACCTGCGCCCCCTGCGGCGAAGAGCTGAGCCACAGGCTTCCCGTGCTCGGCGCCTGCGCGACCACGCTCAGGCCGATCGAGTCCTCGGCGTATTCACCAGGTGGTAACTGCGATTGCATCGTCTGCAACACGCTGTTGCGGAAGCTGGATGGATTGTAGCTGAGAACAGGGAACGAGCTTGAGAAGCTACTCGGAAAATTTGGTAGCGGACTCGTCGCGGCGAACGCGTACAGGGTTTCACTTCCGGCCGGCTCGCTCACGCGCAGTGTGTACCCGCCGCTTGGCAAGCTGTGCGTTCCCGCGGAGACCCGGTTGTTCCGTTCGATGTAGTTCGGATAGAGGAGGCTGAGCTTCCCTGTGGCGTCCGCCTCGCAGATGTAGACGTAGGCCTCGCGGTTCAGCGTGTAGCCGATCACGATCGCCTCGCCCACCTGGTAGGACGACTTGGGCAGCGACAGCTGGATCGAAAGGCCGGGAGCTGCATATGCGATTGTGATGTTGCGCACGGCTGTGTCGCTCGCTCCGCCGTCATCGATGACGCTCAGGCGGACCTGGTACGTCCCGCTGCTGGCGTAGGCGTGCTGCACGACCGCGCCGCTCCCACCTGTCCCATCCCCGAAGTTCCATTGGTAGGAGACGATCGAGCCATCCGCATCCATTGACCCAGATCCGTCGAACGTCACCTGCTGCCCAGGGCTCGCGCTAGCTGGCGAGTACGAGAAAGCGGCGTTCGGAGCCTGGTTCGAAGGCCCGGGAGCGCTGCCGACCTTGTGGAACTGCATCTCGTAGATCGGCACAGTAAGGTAACCAAATCCTCGATGATCCACTAGCTCCAGCCTCACGCGCATCTTATCGGTGCGCACAGTTGGGAATTTGTTACTTGTCACCCATTCCTTAGAGCCGTTCCTCTCGCCATCATAAACGGTGTGCCACGTTCTGCTGTCCATGTTGTAGACATCGATGGAGAGGTGGGTGAAGTAGCGACTCTGCACCATCACCCGCACCTGGTCAACGTAGATCGGATCGTGCGTTACGATCAGATACGGAGTCCATTTGCCGATATCGCTCGTCGAGTACCTGCCGTTCGACGCATAGCTCGACGTGTTCCCGTCGTGGGCACGCTCTGGGTCGTCCCAGCCGCTTCCCGTATCGCCGGTGGCAGTCACCCATCCGCTGGCGCTCGGCGCGCTCACGGTCACCACAGCAGTGTCGCTGTCGTGCGTGCCACCTGTTCCGAAGACAGTAAGCGTAACAGTGTACGTTCCCGCGCTCGCGTAGGCGTGTGTCGGATTGACACCGTGCGTGCTTCCTCCATCGCCGAAGTTCCAGAAGTAGTCGCTGATAGGGCCGCTCGAACCGGAGCCGTTGAACGTGATTGCTTGTCCCGGAGTCCCGGAGTACGGTCCGCCGGCATCGGCGACTACTGGCTGCACGCCCTGCTGTACCGTCTCCTGACCCTGGTTGTTGGCCTCGTTCGACTCGGAGACCTGGTTCATGTCGTCTACTGTTACCGTGAACGTCTCCGGGGACTGGGTGAGTGGGAGGACGAGCGACAGCGTCGTCGATCCCCCTGCGGCGAGGGAGGTGACGTACTTGTTCACCGCCGACCCATTCCCGGATAGCCTTACGCGGAACTGCGGCGCGTTGGCCGCCCCCTGGTTGGCGATGTTGATTACGAAGGTGACGTTCGCACCGATCGTCGGCTGTGCCGGCGAGTGGGTGATCCCGGCCACTGTGAGATCAGCCTTTGCGGCGGCTGAGATGTTCACCTGTTTCGTTTCCGTGTCGGTGGCCCCATCGTCATCCCTGACGGTGAGGGTCACACTGAACGTTCCCGTTGTAGCATACGCATGCTGCGTCGTAACTCCAGATGCGGAAGCGCCGTCTCCGAACTGCCACGAATAGCTTACGATGTGGCCATCAGCGTCGGATGATGCTGAGCCATTAAATGAAACGGGCGAACCGACGGTGGTGGAGGCCGTATTCATGCTGAACGCCGCGTGCGGAGGTTGATTGGGTTGAGACGTAACGACAACCTGTTGAGTCGCCGTATCAGTGGCCCCATCATCATCCGTTACGGTGAGCGTTACGTTGAACGTTCCTGTCGTAGAATACACATGTTGGGTTGTCGCGCCTGACGCGGATGCACCGTCGCCGAACTGCCACGTGTAATTCACGATGTTCCCATCAGCGTCGTAAGAATCCGAGCCGTTAAATGAAACAGGAGACCCGGCCGTCGTGGACGACGTGCTCATGCTGAACGCTGCGTGCGGCGGCTGATTTGGGACTGTAACCGGCGTGAGGTAAAGCCGGCCATGTCCGTAGACATACTGGGAGCCCATGGAGACGGTCTCGGAGATGAGTTCACTTCTTAGCGCGGACTCGGACATGGACGGGTTCTCGGAGAGGAGGAGCGCCGCAGCGCCGCTTACGTGCGGAGTGGCCCCGGATGTTCCGGCGAACGTCGTGTACGGGCTGGTACCAGTGGTCACGTTGTCCGGCGCGCACAGGTCAGGCTTAGCTCGACCGTCGTTGGTTGGCCCCTGGGAGCTGTACGGCTCGATCGTCCCCGCTGCCGTGTAGTGGGCGTAGTCGATCGCGCCTACCGTTACCACTTCGGCAACGTTCCCTGGCGCAAGGATGGAGCTTGAAGGGATCGCCGGAGACAGGTTCTGGTACAGACTGTAGACCTCGACCTTCTTTGAACCGGAACCCTTTATCTTGATCGTGTACGTTCCACTCGAACTGGCGGTGGTAATGATCGACTCGGTCGGTTCTTCCGTCCCCGTCTGATGTTTTGTCGACGAAGCGACAACGTTGCTCGACGGGTCGAGCAGGTACAGATCATAGTCAGACGAGGCCTGCGGCCAGTCGTTCCACGTCATATAGAGGATTATCTGAGATCCGGCGCTGATAGAGAAGGAGACCGACTGGTCGTTCCAGCCGTCGGAGTTACCGTCGCTGAATGTGCCTTCCCAGTGGCTCTGCGCTTCGTTACCGGCGGCATTAACCCATAGAATGCCCCCCTGGATCGCCCGCTTGGCGATGTCAGCTATCGTGCCTGTTCCGTCGTAGAAGTTCGTGTTGTACCAGCCGAGAGAGTGATTGATGATCTTGATACCGTTGTTCAAGCAATATGTTACAGCCTGATCGAGGTCGACCTCATCGGCGATTTTGATTAAGTAGAGCTGCGCATCTGGAGCGATCTCGTGCACTATCTCGGTCACTGCTGTCCCGTGGGTGATACCACTCGAGATCCCCGTGCCGGTCACATCGTATTGCTGCACCGATGCGGGGATGTCCCCGCGCGCCTGCGCCTGTGACAGGCCGGCGAATCCGAGGTCGATGATCGCCACCTTCACTCCGCTTCCAGTGACACCGGAAGAGTGCAGCGCATCGGCGTTGATCGCGTGTATTCCCTGTCCGGTGATCGACAGAGCGTACGGCGTATATGGCGGCCTTATGAAGGAAATCCCACCGATCTGGTTGGCGATCGTGCTCAGCTGCGAGAGGGGGACGCTCACCTTGATCAAGCTTGCCGAAGCTTGTATTGAGGCCTTGCTCACTCCAAGCGCGGAGAGGGCGGCCACGCTCGCGCTGCTTGTGCGTCCTCCCTGTGGCTCGAGGACCACAGTTACGGTTGAGGTTGTAGTGGAGAATGGTACGCCATACATCTTCGCCAGCCCGCTCAGCGCGGTCTGCGCCTGCGCAGGGAGCTTGCTCATGAAGTTGGCCGCCATAGTCCCGACCGTTGACTGCACCGCTTCCATGAGCGTCTCCAGAGAGCCATCGAGCTTGGGATTGTGCTCCTTGATGTCGATCTTCGTTGTACCAAACGACTTGATCATCGCCTCCGGGCTCACCTTGGATGGCAATGGAGTCTGTGTAGCGAAGCCCGCCTTTGCAGTGAGCGAAGAGAGGAACGAGATCGCATCCTCTTCGTCGTCCGGCCACGCGATGAGCGCGAGGAACCAATCAGGAGCAAATGGGATGCTCACCCCGATGGGTTCACGTCCAACATACATCAGCTTCGCACCAGCCTCAGCAATCTGCTGCTCGTAGTTGCTCAAGTCGATGACATATCGCTGCAGGCTTCTTCCCCATTCATTCCTCAGCATTACCAGGTTGATCTTCCCCGCGCGGGTCGTCTTCTCGATTACAGCCTGTTGAGCGAGGCTGTTCTCCGGATAGGGATGGACGTTAACCTTGATCCCGGTGTTCTGCTCGAATGAGCTAACAACGCCATTCCACTCATCGCGCGTGCTCTGCTCGATCCCAACGGAGAGCTGAGGCCCAGCGAGCGCTGGCACCGCAAGAGCCGCCAATATAAGAAGGGATATCAGTATTTTCTTCATCATATCTCCCTACGGCACAGCCGGGTGTGGCTGATACGGAGGCCGCACGTATCCGATACCGCTGTCACTTGCGAGCTTCACGAGATCCTCGATCGGGAGGAGAAGCTTGGCGAGCGTGTCCGTCTGACTGACAACATATGGCGCGAACTGCTCTGGGATCGCGCCACCTGGGACCTTCTCCGCAATTACGCTCACCCGAAGACCAGTGCGATCCAGGTTCAATTTGGTCGCAGCTGCGAGCCAATCGGGTGCGATCATCAAGTTGTACAGGTTGGAATCGATCGCGACTCCCTCTGGTGGAGCCTCAGACTTCTCAGGATTGAGGACGAAGGTCTTGTATTCCATATCCACCTCATCGCCGACAATCCCAAGTTGCTGCAAGGCGGTGAGGACGTCGCTCACCAGGCTGGATGCGGTCATGTCCTCGTGCGGGATGAGGACGAGATCGTATCCCTTGTCCCCAGGACGCACCTCGTAATCAAACCGCTCTCCCTGCACGCGCAGCAAGAACCTTGCCCCATCCGCATACAGAAGTGATTTGACCGTAATCAGATCAGATTCGGGTTCCTCCGTACTCTGTGTTCCGCGGTAGGATGACAGCCCCGCATCACTCAAGGTTACCACAGTGAAGCCCTGTTGCTGCCCAGTTTGTACGAGTGAATCCACGTCGCTTGTTGCCGCCCCGATAGAGATTAGATAGTAGCTACCCGGGAAGAAAAGCGTTTCCTCTGCACCGACACTCGCTGCGAGGCTGAACACGAGGACCAAGCCCGTTGCAATTCCTATGACGATTGACCGTTTCATATCAGATGCCCCCTTTGTCTTGTTAGGATCGCTAGAACGTACACGGAGAAGCTAAGGAAGTTTCGCGATGCGCCTGCACCGCTGGCGGCAGGAAGGCGAAGACTTAGGGACGGCGCCGGGTTCAATCCCCACAGGGGTTGATCCCCCGCCCCTTGAGACATGCTTTTCACGAAGCTTCTTGATACACCGCGTGCTTGCGGCGGGGTAGTTCATTCGAACCCGGCGCGAATTTCCTATGGCTGGACTGCCCTCATCGTGTTCAAGAAGTGCAGATAGTCGGAATCGTCGGTGAGTACGATGCTTGTGCTCTCCTTGAGCGCCGTCTTGTAGGACTCCAAACTTCGCCAGAAGCGGTAGAACTCAGGGTCCTGGTTGTAGGCATCGGCGTATATCTCGAGTGCCTGCGCATCACCCTCTCCTTTGATTGTTTCTGCCGTCTTGTTCGCCTCGGCGAGGATGATCTCCCTTTCTTTGTCCGCACTTGAGGTTATCTGTTTTGCCTTTTCTTCCCCTTCGGCACGCAATTGTGCGGCGATACGCTCACGCTCGGAGCGCATGCGGCCATATACGGCCTGTTCGATCTCACTTGGAAGATCGGCTCGCTTGATGCGGACGTCTATCAGCTTGATCCCAAATGCCTGCAGCTTGCTCTGACTGAGCACGGTCACCTGGTGCAGGTACTCCAGCCTCTTGGCAGAGACTATCTGATCCAAGGTATGTTTGGCGAGGATGTCGCGCAGATCTGAATAGACGATATCGTCGATGCGGGCTTGGGCACTGGCGATGTTTCCGGCATTTGCTTCGATGAAAGTCTGTGGCTTCCCCACCCGCCAGATCGCGTAGTTGTCTATAGTCAACCTCTTCTGGTCAGACGTCAGGATGTCGCGCGGTTGTATGTCGTAGTTCAGAATCCTGTCCTCAAGGTAAACCACGTTATTGATGAACGGCACCTTGAAGTGCAGGCCCGGATCCTCCACAACCTTGACAATCTCGCCGAAGCGCAACACAGCCGCCTTCTGCGTCTCATCGACCGTGAAGGTGAAGAGGTTGTAGGCAATAATCAGGAGAAGGACGATACCACCAAATGCTATGAGTTTCTTCATTGCGTTTCCCCCTTCTGTAGAAGCTGATCCAAGTCCAGCAGCTTTAGAACGCTGTTCTCCCCCTCTGGAAGGATGATCTTGTTCATCCCTGGCAGTATTGCTTCCATCGTCTCGATGTACATACGAGTCCTTGTAACATCTGGACCCAGTTCGTACTTCTTGAGCACCTGAAGGAAACGAGACGTATCCCCCTCTGCCCGCTTGATCCTCTCTTGCTTGTACGCCTCGGCCTGGTTTCCGATCTCCTGTGCTTGCCCTCGAGCGCGCGGCAGAATGTCGAGGGAATACTTGTCGGCCTCGTTGATTAGCTTATCCTTGTCCTGACGGGCACTGTTGACGTCATCGAACGCAGAGACAACCTCGGCTGGCGGCTTAACATCCTGGAGTTGGACGTTGTCGATAAAGATTCCCGTTCCATAGGTATTAAGCAACGCTTGCAACGAAGTCATTGTGTTGGTAGCTATCACATCGCGCTGTTCAGTCAACGTTTCGTCGAGCGTCTTTGTCGCCACCTG
>JAGGSM010000210.1 GCA_021159105.1 Candidatus Bipolaricaulota bacterium | reverse complement strand
CCTTCGACTTTCCTCAGTTGATCTGTATAATGGGCGGATCAAGAAAGGAGCCTAGAGAATTGCATAAACTGATAATCGTTGAATCACCGACCAAGGCGCGGACGATTGGCCAGTACCTGGGAAAGGGGTACAAGGTCCTCTCCTCGCAGGGGCATGTGCGGGATCTGCCGCGTAACGACTTGGGCGTTGACATAGAGAAGGGGTTCGAGCCGAAGTTTGAGACGAAGCGCACGAAACGCGTGAAGGAGCTGCGCGATGCGGCCAAGGGCGCGGAACGGGTCTACCTGGCGACTGACCACGACCGCGAGGGCGAGGCGATCGCCTATGACCTGTACACCATCCTCAAACGGGTGATCAAGGATGACGATGCCTTCTCGCGCCCGATATTCAACGAGATCACTAAGCAGGTCATCCTGGAGGCGCTCAAGTCGCCGACGGAGATCAACATGAACCGGGTGGAGGCGCAGCGCACCCGCCGCATCCTCGATCGCCTCGTCGGCTATCAGGTGAGCCCGATCCTCTCCAAGGCGCTTGCCGGTAACAGGTTCGAGGGTCTCTCTGCCGGGCGAGTGCAGTCCGTGGCACTCCGTTTCCTGTGCGATCGCGAGAACGAGATCTCTCGCTTTGTGCCTGAGGAGTACTGGGAGATCGAGGTACTTGTGAGAAACGGCGAGCCGTTCAGCGCTAAGCTGACCAAGAAGGGCGGCAAGAAGTTTGTCATCCGCAACAAGGACCAAGCGCAGGAAGTGATCGATGCGCTGCACGCGGCGAAGATCGAAGTTGCGGCACTGGAGGAGAAACAGCGCCGGCGTCAGCCCTCCCCTCCGTTCATCACGAGCTCGCTTCAGCAGACCGCCTCTTCTATCCTTCACTTCACCCCCAAGCGGACGATGAAGATAGCCCAGGAGCTGTACGAAGGGGTGAGCCTCCCTGAAGGGAGCGTTGGGTTGATCACCTACATGCGTACGGATTCGGTGCGCATGTCCGACGAGGCCGTCGCCGCCGCGCGGGAGATCATAGAGAGCAAGTACGGTGAGAAGTACCTGGAGAAGAAACCGCGCCACTTCAAGAACAAGAAGAAGGCGCAGGACGCGCACGAGGCGATCCGCCCGACCGATCTTGCCCGCACGCCCCAGTCGGTCGCCGGGCACCTCTCTCCGGATCAGCGCAAGCTGTACACCCTGATCTACAACCGCTTTCTCGCTGCGCAGATGACCTCTGCGGTCTACCTGCAGCGCAAGGCAGTGATAGCTGCAGCTGACTACACGCTGGAGGCGAGCGGAAGCACGCTCTCGTTCGATGGTTTCCTCGTCCTCTTCCCCGAGCAGCGATCACAGGACAAGGAGTTCCCAAGCGGGCTGCGCGAGGGGATGGAGCTTGTGCTAGAGAAAGTGAGCAGCCTGCAGAAGTTCACCGAGCCTCCACGGCGCTACAGCGAGGCCGGGCTGGTGAACCTGCTGGAGAAGGAAGGGATCGGCAGGCCGAGCACGTACGCCTCGATCATCTCCGTCATCCAGGACCGCGGCTACGCGGTGAAGGAAGGAGGGAGCCTGCGCCCCACCCTCCTCGGGCAGGTAGTGGTCGATTTTCTCAAACAGAACTTCACCCTCACCGTTGAGAGCGAGTTCACTGCACACATGGAGGAGGACCTCGACAAGATCGAAGAGGGATCCCTGACGCGAAAGGCCGTCCTCGATGAGTTCTACGCTCCCTTTTCCAAGCGGCTGCAAGCGTTTGAGGAGACGAACGACGGCAGCAAGGAGCACCGCTTCCATATCCTCACCGATGTAATGTGCGACAAGTGCGGCGCGCCGATGGAACTCCGTTACTGGAAGGGATCGCACTTCCTCGGCTGCTCGAACTACCCTGAGTGCAAGAACACGAAGAACCTTCCTCCGCAGTTCCCCTATCACTTCGAGGGTGAAAAGCTTATCCTGCGCGAAGGGCTGGAGGAGATGGAGAAGGAAGCACGCGAGCATCAGATTCCCTGCCCGGAGTGCGGCTCACCGATGGAACTCAAGTCGGGAAGGTACGGTCGCTACTACAAGTGCACGAACCCGGAGTGTGGGAAGACGGCCTCTGTCTCCACCGGTGTCCCCTGCCCCGTGTGCAAGGAGGGGGTGCTGGTGGAGAAGTACTCCGCCAAACGCCGACGCACCTTCTACAGCTGCAGCAGGTACCCCGATTGTCGCTTTGCCGTGAGCGAGAAGCCGGTCAAGCTCTGTCCGGCGTGCGATAGCGGTGTACTGGTGGAGAAGAAAGGGAAGCTCGTCTGCAGCAACAAGGATTGCCACCACACTGAGGAGATAGAATAGCTCTCGGCCATCAACTCCAAAGGAGGACCGATGACCGAGAGCGTGAAAAGAACCTGTTTACTATGCGTGTTCGGATAGAAGCTTCAGCCACTCCAGGCGGTGCTTCAGTCCAGAGTCCTGCAGCTTAGCGAGAGCCTCTTTCTGGATCTGCCGAACGCGCTCCCTGCTGATGCCGAATTCGACTCCTACCTCATCGAGGGTGCGCGGCTGGTAGTCGTTCAACCCGTAGCGCAGCTCCAGGATCCGCTTCTCTCGATCGGTCAACCGCTCATCGAGCGCCTGTTCAAGTTCCTGCACCAGCAGGTGATCAAATGTCTCCCGTTCCGGCGAGTCAACAGATCTATCCTCGATAAAGTCACCGAGGACGGAACCATCGTCGTCGTAGCCGATCGGCATGTCGAGCGAGGTCATGCTTTGAGCCGTCTTCTTCGCCTTGATGATGTTCTCCTCGGTCGTCTCCAGCTCCACCGCCAAGTTCTCGGAGGAGGGCATCTCCCCCGTCTCCTTCAGGTGGCTTCGCTCCAGCTGATAGATCTTTCTGATCAGTTCGTTGATGTGAGTGGGGACGCGGATCGTGCGCGACCGGTTGGTAATCGCTCTCAGGATCGCTTGACGGATCCACCAGGTGGCGTAGGTCGAGAACTTGTACCCCTTGGTGTAGTCGAACTTCTCGATCGCCTTCATCAGACCGAGGTTCCCCTCTTGGATCAGATCGAGGAAGGGGAGCCCGCATCCGCGGTACTTCTTGGCGATCGACACGACGAGCCGCAGGTTGGCCTCAGCCAGTTCTTCCTTGGCACGCTTGTCTCCCGCCTCGATCCGCTTGGAGAGCGTCACCTCGTCCTCCCTTGTCAGTAGAGGGACGCGACTGATCTCGCCGAAATACGTGCGGATCGGGTTATCTGAACGGGACGAACGCTCGCGTATGACCCGCTTATTCTCAGGCTTCGTGCTCAGGTGTGCCTTGAGATCGATCGTCGCCTTTGGTTCCTTTGTTTCCTTCATCCCTTCCTCCTAAAAACCTTCCCTCCATTTATAAGAGACCAACGAAACAGAATCGGACGACCCTGAGGGCCCTCCGATCTACTCCACAATAGCACTTCTTACACGTCCACTGCTACGGCATCGGCCGCCTCTGGTCTTTCTCCCTTAGTCTCTCTACCAAGCAGTATAGCACAAAAAGAGGCGGATGTGAAGCCCTCTTGAGGGGAATCGAGCGCGGATCTTGGCTGCGTGATGCTTGTTGCTCAGCTGTGCGGGTAGTAGGTGAGGAGGGCGGCGACAAGGAGACCGACGATGACCCAGAAGTAGAATGCGTTCTCTTTTCCCATCGCCGGTGGCCGAGCAGGAGTGAGGGAGAAGCGCAGGCCGAGGGAAACCCGCGGGGAGAAGTTCCATGTTGGCGGTAGCGGCTCCCGCGTGCTCACGCCGGCGACGAGGGCCACCGAATCGATCAGCCAGATCTGCGTCCCTGCTGTGAGGTTTATGTAGGGAGTCCATCCCCACACCCCGCCTATCGGCCGCCATAGGAAGTCGAGCCCTCCCCCGGCGTAGACGGCGAACGGCCCCAGCCAGCTCTTGACGATCGCGTTCGTGCTCCCTTCAAACATGTCTGGAAAGTGGGCTGGGTACGTACCGAGGGTGAACAGGAGCGTGAGGTTAGGGTCGGTCAGGATTTCGGTTGTGATTGAAGAGAAGGATGCGCTCCAGTCGATCGGAATCGCGGCAGGAACGGTAACGCCGAACCCGAACGCCAGCGGTACCCCGGCCTGAGCCGCGAGGCCGATGACAAGGACCGAGACAACAACTAACAGCGATACCAGATGTCTGTGCACTTCTCCTCCTAGCAGAGAGACTATGCTCTGGGATGCGCGTGGGCGAGGGCGTACGACCGCCTGGCAGGGGTAACGTGTCCCCTCCGTGCGGTCTGCAATGCGCGATCCATGTTGCCGATGGAATGTGAAGGGACTAGAATCTGACTGGAATTTGTGTGCAAGGAGGCAGAATGCTACAGCTATTACAGGAGATTGCCGCTCGCTCCAGCGAGTGGGTTGAGCTCCGCTATCACGTACGCAGGTTAAAGAGGATCTCCGTGCGGAACGGACGGTTGGAGGAGTCCTCCACGCTTCGCTTGGCCGGCGTTGGGGTGAGGGCGCTGGTCGATGGCGTGTTCGGTTTCTCCAGTACCACCGACCTGTCGGAGGAAGGGATCGCACGCGCTGTGAGCGAGGCGCAGGGCGCAGCCCGCACTTCCGCCTCCGCCAAGAGGGAGAAGATAGCACCCTTCCCGCGTGTGTCGCTGGCGACGGGGGAATTCGCTGTGCAGACGGACGATCCACTCGATGCTCACCCGCTGACGGAGAAGCTGGAGCTTGTCATGAAGATCGACCAGATGGTGCGGGGGGAGAGTGAGATGATCGTCTCATCGGCTGTCTCCTACTCCGAATTGCAGGATGAAAAGGTGATCGTCACTTCGGATGGCGCTGCAGCGCACGTCATCGATGCCAAACCCGATTTTCGTGTCCTAGCTGTTGCGCAGAAGGGCGGTGACCAGGCGATGGGGATGGATTCAGCCGGGGTGAGCGGCGGTTACGCTGATCTGTTCGCCACGCGCTCCCCCGAAGAGATGGCCGATAATGCCGTGCGCCTCGCTGTCGAGCAATTGCAGGCCGAGTACGCTGCGGGCGAGGTAGCGACGGTCGTCCTCGATCCCGGCCTTGTCGGCGTGCTCAGCCACGAGGCGATTGGGCACACAGTGGAGGCCGACCTCGTGCGCGGCGGGGCGATAACCAGCGGAAAGATCGGCACACAGGTCGCCTCGGAACTGGTGACGCTCTGTGACAGCGGACCGTCCGAGTTCATCCCTCACGCTGCTGGCGAGTTGCTCGTGGACGACGAGGGTGTAAGGACAGGTCGAACGGTGATCATCGATCATGGTGTGCTCCGATCATACCTACACAGCCGCGAGAGCGCCGCTCACTTCGGCGTCGAGCCGACGGGGAACGCGCGGGCGTTCGAGTACTCCGATGAACCGATCATCCGCATGCGCAACACCTACATCGAACCGGGCACATCGAGCAGGGATGAGATCATCGCCGACGTCAAGCGCGGCTACTACCTGCAGGGGTTGGGTGGCGGCGGGCAGGCTGACTCGAATGCCGAGTTCATGTTCGGCGTGCGCGAGGCGCATGAGATCATCGATGGGAAGATCGGGAAGATGGTGCGCGGAGTTACCATCTCCGGCAACGCCTTCAAGGTGTTGAAGTCAGTCGACGCTGTAGCGGATGACTTCACCTGGGGGCTTGGCGCAGGGCACTGCGGCAAAGGGCAGTTAGCGAAGGTGGATGCCGGTGGCCCGCATCTGCGCTGTGTTGTGACAATTGGGGGGCGGCAACAATGAACAGCGAGAAGCTGATCGATCTGTGCACCGACGCACTTGATCGCACGAAACGGAGTGGAGCAGATGGGGTTGAGGTGTACGGAGAAGCGATGCGCACGATCACAGTTGTGATCGAGAAGAACGACCTGCAGGTATCGCGCGCCCAGAAGGAGACGATGCTCGGTGTGCGCGCATTCTCAGGTGGGCGAGTCGGGTTTGCCTCAACCAACGATCCGGCGACGATCGACGAGGCCTGCGCCGACGCGGTCACACTGGCTAAAGCCTCGCCGACGGACGAGAACAACGTCCTCCCGCAGTGTGGGCCAAACGAGTATGTCTCTGGGATATATGATCCCGCATCGGAAGGCTTCAAGGTCGAGGATGCGATCGAACAGGCGGTTAAGATGCTCGACATCGCTCGCTCGATCGACAGGCGCTTGATCCTTGGCGACGGCGAGTTCTCTGTGCACATCGGGAGGCGCGCACTGGTCAACTCGAACGGTGTCTCCTGGGAGGAGCCGGAGAGCCTGTTCGTCTACTTTGCTTTGGCCACAGCGCGCGACGGAGAGAAGGTCTCCAACATGGACTACCAGTTCGACGCCACGCGCAGCGCTGCTGCGATCGACGTCGAGCCGATCACCCGCCGCGCTTGCGAGAACGCTCTGGGATCCCTCGGCGCGGAGAAGGGGGTGAGCTTCAACGGCCAAGTTATTTTGTCCCCGAACGCCGCCCAATCCCTGTTCGCTTCCCTGATCCTGTTTCAAGCGAACGCCAAGAACGTGCTGCGCGGGATGAGCCGCTGGAAGGATATGCTCGGTAGCTCGGTAGCCTCTGATCTGATCAGCGTGATCGATGACGGTCGCTTGCCGAATGGCGTGGGGACATCGTCGTTCGATCGCGAGGGGGTGGCGCACAAGCGCACGACATTGATCGAGGGCGGGAACCTGACCTCGTTCATGCACAACACGTACACCGCGGCAGCCCTGGGAATGGAGAACACCGGGCATGCCGCTGGCTCTGCTCGTTCCGTTCCCGGGATCGGCCCATCGAACTTCGAGATCCTGCCAGGAAATAAGAGCAAAGACGAGCTGATTGCCGAGATCGATAAGGGGGTCCTTGTGACGCGCTTCTCCGGACGTGCGGACCCGGTCTCCGGTGACTTCTCCGGTGTGGCCAAGGGAGGATACCTGATCGAGAATGGCCGCATCTCAAGGCCGATCAGCGGGACGCTCATCGCGGGGAACGCCTTCGATGCGCTGAAGAGCCTCTCCGGCGTATCCAGCGAGCGCGAGCGCGTGTTCAGCCTGACCCTCCCCTACCTCCGCCTGGAGGGGATATCAGTCACTGCGGGGTGAGCGATGATCAGTCTGCGACCACTGACCATTGATGATTACGACGGGCTGCGCGATCTGTGGCAGGAGGCGGGCCTTCCCTATCGGCCGAACGGGCGCGACACGCGCGAGAACATCTCCTCGCAGATCGAGGGTGAGTGCTCAATCTACCTCGCAGCTGAAGAAAATGGGCAGCTTGTGGGAGCAATCCTGGGAACGCACGATGGCCGCAAGGGGTGGCTGAACCGCATGGCTGTCGCTCCTGATCATCGGAAGCGAGGAATCGCGGCAATGCTTGTACGCGCGGTAGAAC
>JAGGSM010000271.1 GCA_021159105.1 Candidatus Bipolaricaulota bacterium | reverse complement strand
ACTTCTTCCTCCAAGACCCCCCGATGAGTCGCTTCCCATTGCAGACTTTCGCACCATCGGTAAGAGCGCAAGGCCAACTCCACTGACAGAGGACTACGCCTTCAGGTACTCCTTCAGGTCTCGATAGAAGTTCTCGTGTCCACCGATGGCGTAAATGTAGATGAGTTTGGCGTCCTCGTTTACTTCGTACGCTAGCAGGTACAGCGTGCCGAGAAAGCCAAATTTGTGGACCCGCACGTCAGCGAGATCTCCACTCTTGAGTACTCCGAGACTCGGGTCCTCACATATCAGCCTTACCTGATCATCGATCACGTTGCGCAGGTTACCGGGGAGCTTCTTCTTTGTCCTGTTGAATTTCGAGGACGTCTTGGGAGTATAGACCATGCGCCGTTCTACCCAAACTTGTAGTCTTCTACGTCGCCTTTGCGGATTGCCGCTCGCGCCTCAAGGATGTCCGCCTTGAACTGCGGGTGCAGTTCGAAGTAGGTGTTGACATAGTGCTCAATCGCCAGACGAACAACGCTGCTTGCTGGACGCTTCTCGATAGACGCAATTTCATCAACTTGCTGACGCAATTCCTCGGGGACCTTTGTCGATAGAGTCTTATTCGACATCTCCGCCTCCTTCCACAAGATACTTTAGCACAATAAGTCTACCACGTCTACCTATCGGTTCCAAGGTACTGTCGTCGCGGTGAGAGATCAAACGTCCGCGGACGACCAAGGAAGAAACGCAATATTCAGTCCTTCAGCGCAATGTTACTTGGGGCACCAAACACCCTCCCATTCCTTTGCATTCAGAGGCTTCCTCTAGACTTCTCCATTGTGCTGGATGACCGGAAGGCAGTACCATACTCCATTAGCCTGAATGCCATCGCTGAAGAATGAACTACCCCGCAGCAAGCCCGCGGTGTATCAAGAAGATTTGTGAAAGGCACGCCCCAAGGGGCGGGGAATCAACCCCTGCAGGGGATTGAACATACTCGCTAAGAAGGAGTCACTTTATGAAGCCAGTGCAGATCGAAGATCTATTGTCGTATCGTTTTCTGTCCTCCGTGCAGATCGATCCCCGGGGCCGGCATGCGGCGTTTCGCGTGCGTCAGGCAACAGAGCAAGGGGACGACTACCGCTCGGAGATCTATGTCATAGAACTCGACTCCAGCCGAACACGTCGTCTGACCACGGCTGGCAAGGACGGCCCGTTTGTCTGGAACACGGATGGTTCAGCGATTCTCTTCCTGTCTAAGAGGGAAGAGAGCAAAGAAGAGAGTGACGACGGAAGTCGTCTCTACCGAATCGCACTCGATGGTGGAGAGGCGGAGAAGATCGCTACCATTCCCCATCATGTAGAGGCGATCCAGTTGATCGCTGATGATACGCTCCTATTCACCGCGCGTATTCCCCTCACCAGGGATGAGGACAAGAACGCGGCGGACTACGAGGTACTCGATGAGATCCCGTTCTGGCAGAACGAAAAGGGGTTCACCAACCAGCGGCGCGTACACCTGTTTTCATTTGACCTGGCAAGCGGTGAGGTGAAGGATCTCACCGAGGATCAGCTCGAGGTGCAGGCGTTCGATGCCCACAAAGATCTGGTAGCGTTCGTCGCTCGCCGGTTCCCGGGGAAGGCGCCAATCACCGACGAGCTGTGGGTCTACAATCTAGCCACGGGAGAATCACGTTGCTTGTCACATGATACGTACGCCTTGGGAGAGGTTCGCTTCCTCTCTGAAACGACGCTTGCTGTGCTGGGAACCGACATGAAGCGCTACGGCCGCGGGCAGAGCCGCGAGGTGATGAGCGTCGATCTCGCAAGTGGCGAGATTACGAGTATTACACCTGGGTGGGATCGGATTACGAGTATTACACCTGGGTGGGATCGGTCGGTGGGGACATCGGTCGGCTCGGACTGCCGCTATGGGAGCGGGCCTGTCACCCAGGTCGATCAGGGGCGCTTGTACCTCACGATCACCGAAGGGGGAAACTCCTACATCGATTCTGTCGATCCCAACGGCACAGTGCAGCGAGTGGTGGATCTTCCCGGAGCGATCGACTCCTTCGCCGTACACGCAGAGACGATCATCTACTCCGCCCTGCGCGGGGATAGATTACAGGAGATCTATCGCTATGATAAGAACGGTGAGGAACGCTTCACCGATCTTAACCGTGATGCGTGCGCTGAGCGCGCCGTCTCCCATCCCGAGCCGTTCATCGTCACCGGCAAGGATGGGACGAGGATCGAGGCGTGGGTGATGAAGCCGGCGAACTACGAAGAGGGTGAGAGCTATCCAACGCTACTTGAGGTGCACGGCGGCCCGCGCGGGGCGTACGGGAGCGTATTCTTCCACGAGATGCAGGTCCTCGCGGGAGCGGGGTACGCTGTTCTCTACTGCAACCCGCGCGGATCGTCAGGGCGAGGAGATGAGTTTGCCGATGTACGAGGGAAGTACGGCACAATCGACTACGAAGACCTGATGGCGGTCGTCGATTACGCGATCGAATCGTTTCCGTTTGTCGATCGAGAGCGACTGGGTGTGCTCGGCGGGTCATACGGAGGATTCATGACCAACTGGATCATCGGGCACACCAACCGCTTCCGTGCCGCCTGCTCACAGCGCTCTATCGCCAATTGGATCTCCAAGTTCTGCACCACGGACATCGGTTACGTGTTCAACAAGGATCAGATGGGGAAGACCCCGTGGGAGGAGGGAGGAAGCGATAAACTGTGGTGGCATTCCCCCCTGCGCTACGCGGACCGGGCAAGGACACCGACGCTGTTCATTCACTCAGATGAAGACTATCGCTGCTACATGGCTGAGGGCCTGCAGATGTTCACCGCCCTGCGTTATCACGGGGTGGAGAGCAGGCTCGTTCTGTTCCGCGGAGAAAACCATGAGCTGTCACGGTCGGGAAAGCCGCACCATCGCCTGCGCCGACTGAGGGAGATCCTCTCCTGGTTCGATCAGTACCTAAAAGGAGGCCCCAAAGGCAATCCCTAGTGCTGCGTCCCAGGAGGATCGGCATCATCCGATTGCTCAAGGATGATCGATCGATGATAATGATTCCAAGCCCTCTGGGCATTCTTGGCAAGGATGGTGAATGCAGAACATGATTCCAACTGATAACGACTTCGATCGATGGATCGAGCGGCGAGGCACTGATAGCATCAAGTGGAATCTTTTTGATCCTGATGTTCTGGCGATGTGGGTCGCGGATATGGACTTTCGCTCCCCCCAGGCAGTAATCGATGCACTGCAACAGCGCGTCGAGCATGGCGTGTTCGGCTATCCCAAGGAGCCTCCGCAGTTGCGCGATGTGGTGGTCGATTGGATCTCTCGCCGTTACGGCTGGAAGGTGTCACCGAACGCCATCGTGTTCCTCCCCAACGTTGCGGTTGGGTTCAATCTAGCTGTACAGGCGGTTGGCAAACCGGGCACAGGGCTACTCTACCAGCCACCGATCTACTTTCCCATCCTCGATGTTCCACAGCACGCTGGGATGGAGGCACGGCCATCACAGTTGATACGAACAGGTGACGGTCACTACGAGATCGACTTCAATGACTTCGAGCGCGCAGCAAGCGACGACTGCTCGACGTTCATCCTGTGCAATCCCCACAATCCAGTCGGAAGAGCCTTCACCAGAGATGAGCTGGAGAGGCTCGGGCAGATCTGCCTGAAGCATGATCTATTCATCTGTTCCGATGAGATCCACGCCGACTTCGTCTACGACGAGCGAAAACACGTCCCGATCGCGAGCATCGATCCAGAGATCGCAGCGCGCACGATCACCCTCATCGCGCCGAACAAGTCGTTCAACGTCGCTGGAATCAGCTGTGCCATCGCGGTGGTCCCAAATCAAAGGCTGAGAGAGCAACTTGAGGAAGCACGTCGGGGGCTGGTGCAGCACGTGGGCATCATGAGCTACGTCATCACACAGGCAGCCTACACTGAGGGAGAAGAATGGCTGGACAGTGTAGTCGCATATCTGCAAGTAAACCGCGATTACACGCGTGATTTCGTCGCTCGCGAGCTTCCCGGAATCAACATGGCAGAGGTCGAAGGAACGTATCTAGCGTGGCTCGATTGTCGCGGTCTCGGCCTCTCTCAGAATCCACACGCCTTCTTTCTCCGCCAGGCACGCGTCGCGATGAATGATGGTGCTCGCTTCGGCCCGGGCGGAGAGGGTTTCGTGCGCATGAACTTCGCAACACCGCGATCGAACCTGACAGAGGCCCTGGAGCGGATGCGCCGAGCACTCAACGAGAGAGAGTAGCTTGCACATCTCCAACGGACGTCTTCTTCGACCCAAATACAATCCACGGTTGAAATCTGATCGCTCTATCCCTAGAATCAGCACACAGTTCGGAGGGGTGGGAGAGCGGCCGAATCCGCCAGTTTGGAGAACTGGTGTACCTTCTTGGTACCGCGGGTTCAAATCCCGCCCCCTCCGCCAGTGCCTGTGCTAGGTGGGGGGCTAGCGGTCCCCTGTCGTCTACAACCCGCTACAGTGGAACCGAAGGGTTCCCCGAGGGGGAAGGAGGCAGAGTCTGCCTTGGATAAGCGGTGATGAGGGTTGAGCCCTCTGCGGCGCATGCCTGTGAACCCCGTCAGGCCCGGAAGGGAGCAGCGGTAAGCAAGCCTCTGCGGGTGTTAGAGGATCCCTTGACCTGAGCTGGCTGTTCACAGAAGCGTCTGCTGACTTCTTTCGACGGGACCACGCACAGGCGCAACATTCGAATGCGGAACTCGAAGCGCGGAAGGCCTGAGAGGAGAGATGGCGCCGATCCGGTAGTACGCAGGTTTCGCCTGACTGTCCTGGTTTGTTTGTGGTATGATCGGATGTGGAGGTGGGACACCCATGCGAGCTTTTCTCTGCATTCCGATCAAGGACGATCTGCGCAACTACGTAGCATCTGTGGCACGGGAGCTGCGCGAACGAGTCGACGCGCGCGCCGCTTGGGTGCAACGAGAGAACTACCACGTAACCGTCCGTTTCTTGGGCGAGATAGATCCGATGCTCACCGTCGATCTGAAGAGAGCATGCCAAGAGATTACAGCACAGACCCGTCCCTTCGAAATCGGCATCGATCGGGTGGGAGGCTTTCCGAACCTCGATAACCCACGGGTGGTGTGGGTCGGAGGGAGAGCACCGCAGGCATTCCAGAATCTGTTGTCACAGCTGGACAAGAGCCTATCGCAGCTCGGCTTTGCTCATGCTCGCGTGGAGACCCTCGCCCACATCACCATCGCCCGCATCAAAGGGCGACTGCACACCCCACTTCAAGGAACGCTCGAAGGGATCACCCGGCCAAGCTGGCCGCTGCGGGCGGACCGCCTCGTGTTGATGGAGAGCCGTTTAACGCCTCAGGGCGCGATCTATTCGCCCCTGTTCACTCTAGGGCTTGCAAGGAGGGAGGATGGCGTTTGAATACCTCGACAGCATCGCTGATGCGGCCATCCGCGCGAGCGGAGAGACACTATCCGAGGCGTTCTGCGAGGCAGCGCGGGCGATGTTCAATCTGATGGTGGACATAGATTCCGTTGAGCCAAAGGAGGAGGCCGAGGTGCGCGTCTCCGCCAGGACGCCCGATCTTCTCCTTGTGGAGTGGCTGGGACAACTGCTTAGCTTGAAGGACCTGCGCGGTCTCATCTTCTCGCAGTTCTCAGCATCGATCGAGCAACAGTATGATAGCGTAGTGCTGATCGGATCCGCTCGGGGAGAACCGATCGATCGATCGAGGCACGAGCTGAGGAGCGAGGTGAAGGGGGTGACCTACTCTGGTCTGCGCGTACGAAAAGAGAACGATCTGTTCTCCGTTGAATGTGTTCTCGATGTGTAGGAGAGCGAAATGAAAGAAGCCCTTGAGATTGAAAGGATCTCGGATGCGGAGTGGATCCTCCCCAGGAGCGGGGAGATGCGCGTACCAGGGCGGTTGATCGCAGACGAGGGGACGATCGCGCAACTCAAGCGAGATGCCGCCGAGAAGAAGGAATGGAACGCGCTGCACCAGATACGGGATGTCGCCTGTCTGCCGGGGATCGTCGGTGAGGCACTGGCGCTTCCCGACGTTCATCCCGGGTACGGGTTTCCAATCGGCGGTGTGGCCGCGTTCGATACCAGCGAGGGCGTGGTGGTGGTCGGTGGCGTCGGCTTCGACATCAACTGCGGCGTCCGCCTATTGGCAACGCCCCTCGATCGAGCGGCGATCAAGTCCCGTGCCGATGACGTGGCGCATGATCTGTTCGACACGATACCCGCGGGAATCGGATCGGAGGGAAACCTGCGCCTGGGGATGAACGAGATCGACGAGCTGCTGGAACAGGGGGCTTCCTACGTCATCGAGCGAGGATACGGCCTCGCGGAGGACATCGAGTTCATCGAGGAGAACGGGAGGATCGATGGAGCCGATCCTGATACGGTAAGCAAGACAGCGAAGCAGCGCCAGTTCCGCCAAGTGGGGACCTTGGGCGCGGGAAATCACTACCTGGAAGTGCAGGAAGTGGAGCAGGTGTTCGATCGTGAGGCGGCAATGGCCTATGGCCTGAGGAAGGGGCAGATCGTCATCTCCATTCACACCGGATCTCGCGCCCTTGGCCATCAGATCGGGCAGGACTACCTGAAGGTGATGGAGGAGGCGAGCAGGAAGTACGATATCCCAGTGCGCGAGCGGGAGTTGGTCTGCGCTCCGATCAACAGTCCAGAAGGGCAACGCTATCTGAGCGCCATCGCCAGCGGCGCTAACTGCGCGTTCGCCAATCGCCAGGTGATCGCTCACCTCGTCCGTTCCGTCATGCACCGGGTCTTCGGGATGTCACCTGAAAGCGTGCGCACGGTGTACGATATCGGTCACAACAACGCCAAGTTCGAGGAGCACTTGATTAACGGAGAACCCCGCCGCTTGCTCGTTCATCGCAAGGGCTCGACCCGCGCCTTCGGGCCCGGGCGCGAGGAATCGCCCGCCCCTTACCGCAACGTCGGTCACCCCACGCTCGTCGGGGGAACGATGGGGACCGCATCTTACGTGATGCGCGGAACCGAACTGGGGATGACAAAGACGTTCGGTAGCGGGATCCACGGCGCTGGACGGGCCCTGTCGCGCAAGAAGGCGGCGAAGAAGTACTGGGGAGAGGAGATCAAGAGCGATCTCGCAGCAAGGGGTATCATTCTGCGCTCACACAGCACGCGCGGGATCGCCGAGGAGGCGCCTGGCGCGTACAAGGATGTGGAGAGCGTGGTTGCAGCGGCAACGGTCTCCGGGATCAACGTACCAGTCGCGAGGCTCGTTCCGATCATCGTGATCAAGGGATAGTGCAAAACTCGGAGTGCGGAGTGCGGAACGCAGAGTGCAAAGCGAAGAAACGTGACTCGTTAAGAAAGGTGATT
>JAGGSM010000146.1 GCA_021159105.1 Candidatus Bipolaricaulota bacterium | reverse complement strand
AATTGTTGATTTTCAGCGCATTGGGTGATAAGTTGTCGCTCCTCGACTGGACAGTAATTAGGTAGCGTGTCTCAATGTGCAACGTAGCTGGGTCGAACCATTTGCGGAACAGGACAACGACGATCACCAGGCCGATCAGAGCAAGGCCGGCTACGGAGAGGCCCATGACGCTTCCACCGGAGAAGGCCACGTTGAGCGCGTCCTTGAACGACTTACGCGCTGCGTTGGCCGTCCGTGCATTGGCATGCGTTGCAGCATTCATTCCAATAAACCCTGCGGACATGGATAAGATGGATCCGATCCAGAACGCTACGGCGATCTCCCAGAAGAACAGTATCCACAACAGACCGCCGATGACGACCATGGTGATCCCCATTACGCGTGCTTCTTCCAGCATGAATGTGAATGCACCCGAGCGGATGTATCCCTGTAACTCCTTCATCCGATCGGTTCCCTGTGCCTTACGCACCACCGAACGGTTGAAGAAGAAGGCACTCAACAGCGCCAGCACTGAAATCAAAGCTGGTACTACGATTAGAGCAGTCATTTTGCTGCACACACCCCTTTTATGTTGTTTGGTTCCACCGGCTCCATGAACAGAGAGCCAGATTCCGCAAATCGCTGTTTCATCACTCTGCACTATCCCGCCTACCTCAGGCGAAATCACGTCATTCTATCTCGCATGGGTGGGCGCTTCAAGGCAAAGTGACAGGGGATGGCTGGTTTCTAAACCAGTTTCTCCTGCCACATATGCCAGATCGTGCATCGGAGGGTATGTAGCATGTGGCGGCCGCTCCTGAGGCAGACATCTGTCTTGTGCTCTGATGACAAAATGGTGCGCTCTTGACAACGTGGGTCTGTACTCGATTGTGCTCTGCCGGCTAGGCTTGCTGTGATAAGCGCGAGAACGAAGCACCGAGTGGTGAAAAACAGAAGAAGGAGGAATATCATGAAGAAAGCGCTGATAGTAGCGATTGTTGGGATTATGCTTAGTGCACTCTTCCTAACAGTCGGCTATGCGCAGGGGGAAGCGACTGCTCCAGCATCACAGGAAAACCTGCTGCAGAAAGAGCTGGCAGAGTTGGGTGATGCATTTGCTGGGGTGAACGATGCTTTCGGTGGCCTGCAGATGTTCATGAACGAGGTCGTCAGCGAAGTAAAAGGAAATATGGCTGGCATCGACCAGCTCAACGCCAATCTTGAGGACTTGAGCGATGTCGTCAAGGCCATCTCAGTTGAGCTTAAGGCGGCTGAAGGCAAGATCATCGGATTGCGCAGCGATGTCGATGGACTGTCGGCTACGCAGCAGGAATTGCTGGTGAGAGCGACCGCGCTTGAGTCGGGCCTGTCCGAACTCTCCGCCTCCTGTGATGACTTCCAGAATTCCATCACGGCCGCGCTTGACGCTACAAATGCAGATGTGAGCGCACTCGGCGACAAGTACGATGCCCTGGCGGCAAGCTTCAGCGATTTCAGCGACCAGTTCGCCGCGTTCAAGGACAGCGTCACCGCCCAGTTGGACTCGATTGCAGCTTCGATCGGCGCATTGCAGACCGATGTCTCTGGCCTGAACGATAAATACGATGCCCTGGCGGCAAGCTTCAGCGATTTCAGCGATCAGTTCGCCGCGTTCAAGGACAGCGTTATAACGGACATCTCCGCTCTCAAGAAGGGACAGTCCGCTCTGCAGGACAGAGTCAAGAAGCTGGAAGATGAGGATGTGGGCTCCTTCAAGAAGAAGGTCATCGAGCTCGAGCGGTCGATGAGCGCCCTTTCGATCATGATCGACAACAACCGGGCTAAGTTGGAAGGCTTCGATCAAGCGATCGCAGACCTGTCAAACGGGATCAGCGCCAATCAGGCGGGGATCCTCTCCAACACGAACCTGCTCGAGGACCACGATGCCCGCATCACCGCGCTTGAAGGCGGTGCCGGTCTGGCGGAGCTGAAGAGCCAAGTGGATGGACTGTACTTCATCGCGATTGTCGGGCTCCTCGCCGGTGTCGGCGCGCTGATCTGGGGATTCATGAAGTAGGAATGCGATGAGGGGGTTTGCAGAATAGGACGGGATGGGGCGTAAAGCCCCTCCTTTTTTTTGCACTTGCGCGTAATACAAGTTATATTTGTAAACCGGTGATGGGGAGGGGGAGAATGAACAGTCTAGGAAAGCGCTTGCAGCACTTTCGCCTTGAGAGAGGGTGGAGCAAGCGCGCGCTTGCCGAGAAGCTCGGTGTCTCCATCCCCTCGATCATCCGTTGGGAAGAAGAGATCGCAGTTCCCAATGACTACAACCGCTACAAGATCGAGCAATTCCTCTCCAGCGCAGCCGAAGCGAACGCGCTGCTATCCCGCGATCAGCAAGAGGATGATGGGCAGCTCGCTCTCTTCCCGAAGCGCAGGGGGCTTGGGCAGGTACAATGACGAAGATCAACAAGCTGGAACTGACAGGGTTCAAGTCTTTCCGCAACAAGACGGTCGTGCCCTTTTTCGAAGGGATGACGGCCATCATCGGCGAAAACGGAGCGGGGAAGTCCAACCTGTTCGATGCGCTCAGTTTTGTCATGGGACGCCGTTCTTCGCAGATGCGCGCCGGGCGGATGGAGCACCTGATCTTCAACGGCGGAGAGCGACTATCTCCTGCGGACGCGGCTGAGGTCACCCTCTATCTGGACAACAGCGAGGGGGATTTCAATGAGTTCTTCAGCGATGGTGAAGTCCCAGAGGTCGCTCTGGGCAGAAGGATCACGCGCAAGTCATCGACTTACACGTTCATGGGGAAGGCGTGCTCGCGGGCGATGATAGATCGCGTGCTCGAGAAGGGGCGCATCGACCCGGATGGGCAGCAGTTGATCGCCCAGGGGCGAATCACGGAGATCATCAAGCGCAATCCCAAGATGAGGCGGGAGATCATCGACGAAGTGAGCGGCATCGCCGCCTACGATGAGAAGCGGAAGAAGGCGATCGCAGAGCTGAAAGACGTGAAGACGAAGCTGAACACACACAGGGTGATCCTCGCTGAACGCCATCGCCGCCTGATCAACCTAGCGCGGGAGCGCGACGCAGCCCTCGAGTACGAGCGACTGACCAAGGAACAGACACTGTTGCAGGAATCGATCAAGCACCGCCAGCGCGAGCGGTTGATGGAGCGGCTGGAGAGGGCCAAGGCGGAGCGCGTGGGGATGGCGCAGAAGATCGAGGCGCTCGAAGCAGAGGTAACCAAGCTCGATCTGGCGATCGAGAACAAGGAGTGGGAGCTCGAAGGGATGCGGGAGGATTTGGAGGGGGGAGATCAGATCGCCCTCGTCAAGGAGGTCGAGCGCATAAGATCGGAGATCCTCAATCGCCAGGGGCAGATCGACCTGAAGAATCAACAGGTGAAGAACCTGCAGGAGATGATCGACGAGGTCGCGAAGATCAAGGCACAAACGAGCACACAGTCAACCTATTCAGGGCGCAACAGGGCTGTGCAGGCCCTTCTGGAACGCAAGCGCGGCGGTGTCTACGGGACGATCTCGTCGCTCTCCAAGCCGCGCGACGGCTTCGAGGTGGCGTTCGAGACGGCCGCCGGCGGACACATGAACGATGTCGTGGTCGACTCTCGCGAGACGGCGATCGAGTGCATCGATTACCTGAAGAAGAACCGCCTCGGTCGGGCACGCATCCTTCCACTGCGCCGGCTGGTCGCCGGGCGCAAGAGCCTCGCCTCGGCCGATGCGCTCAAGCTTCCAGGGGTCATCGACTATGCGATCAACCTCGTTGAATTCGATCCCAAGTACCGACGAGCATTCGAGTATGTCCTCTCGGATGCGATCATCGTGGAGAACCTCGCCGCCGTGCGGGATGTAGACGGCGTGCGCGCGATCACCCTGGACGGAGATCTGCAGAGCAAGGGGGGCGCCCTTACCGGTGGGTGGCGCGCTGGCGCGAAGGGCGCGCAAGCCGGGAAGAAGCCGTCGGATACGACCTTCGACACAGCGAAGAAACGGCAGCAGATCTCGCGGATAAACAGGGAGATCGCCGGGCTGCGCGAGGAGATCGAATCCCTGAGCGAGAAGTTGGCGGACAAGGAGAAGGAACTAGCACAGCAGCAGGACAAGAAACAGGAGACCAAGGGAGAGGCGAGCTCGCGCAGCGATGAGCTGCATGCACTGCGTGAGCGGCGGCGAGAGGCATACAGGGATCTGGAGAACCTGCGGCGCAATATGACGCGCTACGAGCGCCAGGAGGCGGAGGCGCAGGCGGAGCTGGAGACGCTGGGAGAAGAAGAGCGTGCCCCATCCGACTTCATCGAAGGCTCGGTCGCTGAGCTTGAGCGTAGGATCGAGAGCAACCGCCGGCGCCTGCGGCGGCTGGAGCCGATCAACATGCGCGCGATCGATGAATATGCCGTCTATGAGCGCGAATACAACGAGTTTCGCGAGCGGGTCGATGCCTTGGAGGCCGAGAAGCGCGAGATCGAGGCGCTGATCGGACAGATCGAGGAGCGGAAGCGGGAGCGGTTCATGGAGACACTGGACGCGATCAACTCGAAGTTCAGCAGCACGTTCACGAAGCTGTTCAGCGGTGGCTCGGCCTCGCTCGAACTGGAGGAGGAGGGTAACATCTCCTCTGGTCTGTTGATCAAGGCCAACCCGCCGGACAAGGAGCCACACGTGATCGACGCCCTCTCCGGGGGGGAGCAAACCCTGGTCGCCACGGCGTTCATCTTCGCCCTGCAGGAGTACCAGCGAGCGCCGTTTTTCGTGCTCGATGAGATCGACGCTGCACTCGATCGTCTGAATATCACCCGCCTCGGGCGGATGTTGCGGGAGTATGCCAATAAGATTCAGGTGATCGTTGTCTCACACAATGAGGAAACAGTTCGTCATGCTGACCGGGCCTATGGGGTGACAATCAAGAATGGCGCGTCGCAGATAATCGCGCTCAATCTGAACTAGAGGAGACATGAACAGGATGGACGGACTTACGATCGCCGAGATCCCAATCACCGATCTGTTGGAAGAGACGTGGGAAGGGCTTCTGCAGCGGCTGACCGTGGACATGGACCCGTGGGACATCGACATCGTCGAGCTAGCACACCGCTACCGCGATTACGTGGACGCGCTGCGTGAGCTGCACTTCGAGATATCCGGGCGCATGGTCCTCACCTGTTCTGTTCTGTTGCGCATGCAATCGGACGATCTTCTCGCTTCGGCGCGCCCTACGGACAGGGATGCGTTGATCGATGAGCTGGAGGGAGCGATCGAAGAGGAGGCGGCCGAGTGGGAGCCCCCTGAGGAGCCGGAGGAATTCGCTCTTCCTCTCTTCCGTCGTCCCCGTCGGCAGGTGACTGTCTCCGACCTCAAACGGGCGCTCACTGCGGCGATGAAGGTCAGTTTCCGTCGTGGGAAGCGCCATGCACATCGCGTCGTAACTGAGGACGAGGAGAATCTCTTCGATGACTTCGAGCTGGGAGGACCGGACTTCGGGGAAAGGCTTCATTCCCTGTTTACGAAGATCAAGAATCTCCTCACCGGGCATCGTGTGATCAGCTTCTTCCGCCTCCTCGAACGCGGAGACAAGGACGAACGGATCAGCTACTTCTTCGAGGTCCTCCATCTCGTGGCACAGGGAGAGATCACCTGTCAGCAGGAAGAGTTCCTCGGGGACATCACGATTACGCTGCCACAGGAGGTATCGCCTCGTGAGGCACTGCCTCGTGAGGCATTGCCTCGTGAGGCACTGGCGCAAGAGTGACAAGGAGATTGAGTGATTCAACAATCATCCGATCATTCAATCGCTGAATTCCTCAATTTGTGCTATGGGAGAGGCGATGTACGATAGGCAAGAGAGTGATTTGGAGCACGATCAAGCCCTGGTCGAGGCGGCCCTTTTCCTCTCGCCACAGCCGTTGACGCGGCACAAACTGGCACGAATCATCGGCGGAGCATCCCTATCTTACGTTGAGCGCCTGTTGGATCAGATTGCTGATACCTTCCGGAGCGATACGCACGGGATCGAGCTTCACGTGGAGGATGGCAAGGCGATGTTCCAGGTGAAGCGAGCATACATCGACGCGGTGGCTCATCTTGCCCCGCATCAGGACATCTCACGTCCCGTGCTGCGCAGCCTGGCGATGATCGCCTACAACCATCCGCTGACCCAGGCCGACCTGGTGAAGGCACGGGGAAACAAGGCATACAAGCACGTGCAGGAGCTACTCGAGCGCGGTCTCATCCGCGCCGAGGAACAGGGACGCACGTTGCTCCTCTACGTGACCGACGAATTCCTGCGCTACTTCGGCCTGTCAAGCGTGGAGGAATTCCGCTTCCACGTGGGAGACTTGCCGGAAGAGCCAGAAGAAGAAAAAGAAGAAGAGCAAGAGGCTCACGATCAAGAAGAGGCTGAAGACACAGAAGATAGCGAGGAAGAAGCTTCACAGGAGGTGGATGATGGATAGATGGGAGTGCACTGTGTGTGGATACATCTACGATCCGGCAGCAGGCGATCCGACGACAGGAGTTGCCCCGGGAACGGCGTTTGAGGACTTGCCCGATGGCTGGACCTGCCCCGACTGTGGGGCAGAGAAGGAGCTATTCGAGCAGATCTAGAAACTGCCAACCCAAACTACTGTTTTGGAGACGCCCTCCTATGTGGGTTGTCTCCATTTGTTTTTTTTGCGTGAGACTTCCGGAAAGAGAGAATCTTCGGGTACTTGATAAACCGGACTGATTTGGTAGACTTACGCCCGGTGATGGAAATGACAAGACGTATCTATCTTGATAACAGCGCAACAACACCGGTCGCACTGCAGGTCGTCGAGGCGATGCTCCCCTACTTTTCAGAAGTGTATGGGAACGCATCAAGCCTGCACGGCTTTGGACAGGATGCGCACAAGGCTCTCGATGAGAGTCGAGAGGCGATCGCGGAGACGCTCGGTGCGGACCCCTCTGAGATAGTCTTCACCGCCGGAGCAACGGAAGCGGATAACCTGGCGATCAAGGGGTTGGCGTTTGCTAATCCTGGCAAGCGGCACATCATTACGACAGCCATCGAGCACGACGCAGTGCTCAGCACGTGTCAGTGGTTGGAGACACAAGGATGTGAGGTGACCTACCTTGATGTGGACGGGAACGGTCGCGTCGATCCGCGAGGAATTGCTGATTCTATCCGCGAGGACACGCTCCTCGTTTCGGTGATGGCCGGAAATAACGAAATCGGGACGATCGAACCGATCGAGGAGATCGGAGAGATCTGCCACGAGCACGGCGTCCTCTTTCATACCGATGCTGTGCAAGCATACGGGAAGGTTCCACTTCCACTGGACGTGATCGATATGCTGTCGATCTCCGCTCACAAGATAAGCGGTCCCAAGGGTGTTGGCTTCCTGTACGTTCGTAAAGGGATCA
>JAGGSM010000058.1 GCA_021159105.1 Candidatus Bipolaricaulota bacterium | reverse complement strand
CGCAGGCGCATGTGGTTGAATACGTTCACCCCCTCTTCTACAACCTCTGGAACAGCAACTGCCTGTGCGTCATCAGCAAGGGCAATTATCGGATCAGAGACAACGGGTAGAGGATCATAGTCGATACTAGCTTGTCTTGCTGCGCGCTCAGCTGAAGCACGATCCTTCGCCACGACGAGGGCGATTGGCTCGCCGATGTAGCGCACAACTTCTTTGGCCAGTGCCGGCTGGTCATCGTAAATCACGTGCACGACGTTCTCACCAGGGACATCTCTTGCGGTGACAGTACAGATGACATCAGGGTCTTCCTCCACTCGCGAAAGATCCACTTCATTGATGCGAGCGTGTGGCATCGTGCTGCGAATCACACGGCCGTGGAGCATGCCGGTGAAGACGAGGTCTCCGACGTACTTGGCCTCGCCGCGTACCTTGTCAATCGCATCAGGGCGAAGGACGGGGGCGCCGATCATTTCACCTGTGGTCAGACCTTTGTTTGTAGTGTCGTTCATCGTCTTCTCCGTTTCTCTAAATTGGGGGCAGCACGCCTTGAAGCACGCTCCAGGCGAAGGCTGCCCCCATTATTCGCAATCCCGGGGTTATCCCCTTAGAGCCTGCCTCCCATGGTGAGTGTAAGGATAGCCTTCTGGGTGTGCAAGCGGTTCTCCGCCTGGTCGTAGATCCAGGACAGGTCGTTGTCGCACACTTCGGGGTCGGCCTCGTTCCCACGGTCGATCGGCATGCACTGCAGCAGGTGTCCAGGGTTGGTCAGCTTCTTCTGCCTATCGACAGTGTAGCGCCAGTCCTGGTACTTCTGCGCGAGCTTCAGCTCCTCTTCCTTTCCGATGTCGTAGCGCTTCCCGGTGAACCAATTGCGCGGGAAGACGACCGTCGCGCCATCGAGGGCCTTGTCCATGTCGTGGACGATCTCGAACGACCCTCCGGACTTGGCAGCCTCGTCGCGGCACTGTTGCATCACGTTCGGGTCGAGGTCGAACTCGGGCGGGTTGGCAACGACAACGTCCATCCCGTACATCGACGAGATGAGGGCCGTCCCCTGCACCGAGCAGCGCCCGCGAATCCACGGGGTGTACGCCCAGGTGATGACGATCTTCTTTCCCTTCACGTCTCCCTGCAGCTTCTCGTGCATCGTGTAGATGTCGGTGAGCGACTGGCAGGGGTGGTTGATGTCCGAGGCCATGTTGATGATCGGCACATCGGCGTACTCTTCGAACTTGCGCATAACCTCGTCGCCGTGACCGTAGTACTTGATCTGGTCGTCGAGGAGGCGGATCCCGATCCCGTCGCAGAAACGGGACATTGCCCTAGCCGTATCCTTCACCGTCTCCCCAGCACCGGGCTTGTCTTCAAGCGACAGGCGCATCGTGCTTGGGTTGAGGAACTGCGAGTGTCCACCGAGCTGCGTCATCGCGGTCTCAAAGGACATTCGTGTCCTCGTTGAACCGGCAAAGAAGAGCATGGCAAACGTCTTGTACTCGAGGTACGGATGCGGGCTGCGGCTGTAGTACAGTCCCTTCATCTGGTCGGTGAGCTTCATCGCCAGGTCGTATTCTTCGCGCGTCCAATCGAGTTCGCTGATCAGACTGCGCCCTTTTAGGTCAAACCAACTCATGTGATCCTCCTTCATCAAAGGATGACTAGCCCATAATCAGGGCCATCATCCCTTTCTGTCCGTGCAGGCGGTTCGCCGCCTCCTCGATGATGATCGAGTTCGGTCCGTCGATGACGTCATCCGTGACCTCCATGTCGCGGTCAGCGGGTAGACAATGCATGTAGTATGCATCGTTCGTCAGGGCCATCTTCTCTTTCGTCGTGATCCAATGCTTGTTCGCCTCGAAGATCGCCTTTGCCTTCTCCGGGTCCATCAACCCATCGCCGTCGGTTGGCTGCACGGTCCACGCCTTCGGGTAGACGACATCCGCGCCCTTGAACGCCTCGTCCATGTCGTTGACGATCTTGAAGGCGCCACCGTTCTTCTTGGCCAGGTCCTTGGTCGCGTTGAGCACATTCGGGTCGAGGTCGAGCCCCTTGGGGTGGGCGAGCGTCACGTCCATTCCCATCATCGCTGCGGAGATGATCGCGCTCTGCGGAACAGCCAGAGGCTTCTCCACCGAGCCGGAATAAGCCCAGCTCATGACGAACTTCTTGCCCTGCAGGTTGTGTCCCAACTTCTCCTGCATCGTCATCACGTCGGCCAGCGCCTGACATGGATGATACATGTCGTCTTCCATGTTGATCACGGGGACCCGCGACCACTTGGCGAACTCGCGTACGATCAGGTGTCCCTTGCCGTATTTCCATCCGGTGTGCTTGCCGTAGATGCGGATGGCGATGGCATCCCCCATCTCGGCCAAGACGCGTGCCACATCGGATATGCGTTCGGTAGAGTACGCCTTCTCCTCTCCCTTGAGGGCCGGCGTGTAGACGGCTCCCGGCTGCAGGAAGTGGGCGTGCCCACCGAGCTGGGTCATACCCGCCTCAAACGAGTTGCGCGTGCGCAGGCTGGAGTTGTAGAACAGCATATGGAGCGTGTAGTCAGGGAGAATATGATGCTGCTCCCGACGGATCTGCTTGCGCTTCAATTCGTGTGCCGTGTCGAGCATCATCTCGATCTCATCGCGCGAAAAATCTAACCAGGTGAGGAAATCCCTTCCTCGTAGACTTGTGTTGGACATCTGAACCTCCTAAATTCAGTTCTTTTGGTTTCTTTTGAGTTTATTGGGTTCATAGAGTTCGTAGGGTTTGTTGGTCTTGCGGTTTGCATTAGCCATCCACCCATTACTATCTATGATTCTCTATTCATCATTCACTATTTCCATTTATGATTTACCATTCACTACTTCGTTATCGTAGTCCCTGCCTTTCCGTCAAGTGCATCGACTGCCTTGTCGAGTGATGTGATGACCGCTCGCTCTCCGCCGGCCTCGATGAACCGGATCGCTGCGCGCACCTTCGGCTCCATCGAACCCTTGGCGAAGTGTCCCTCGGCGTGGTACTTCTTTGCCTCCTCTACGGTGATCTGCGAAAGGCCCTTCTCCTGCGGTGTCTTGTAGTTCAGCTTCACCTGATCTACGTCGGTGAGGATGAGGAAGATCTTTGCCTCAACATCGACGGCGAGCCGTTCACCGGCGAGGTCCTTGTCGATCACCGCGTCGACGCCGACCAGCTTCTCTCCTTCCTTGACGACGGGGATACCTCCGCCACCGGAAGCGATAACGATCGATCGTGCCTCGACGAGCTGCCTGACGGCGTCCTTCTCGAAGATCTGGATCGGATCAGGGGATGGGACGACTCGTCGCCAACCGCGGCCCGCGTCTTCCTTGATGTGATACCCCTTCTCCTGTTGCAGCTTCTTCGCCTCTTCCTCAGAGTAGAACGGGCCGACTGGCTTGGACGGGTTCTGGAAGGCCTGATCGTCCTTGTCGACGACGACCTGCGTCACAACCGTGGCGATCGGGATATCCCCCTTCCCCTTGTCGACAAGCAGGTTATGCAGCGTCTGCTGCATCATGTATCCGATCAGCCCCTGACTCTCCGCGCCACAGACGTAGAGAGGCATAGGAGCGGCGACATCCTTGGCCGTCTCGTTCTGCAGGAGGATGTTTCCCACCTGCGGGCCGTTGCCGTGTGTGATGATGATCTTGTACTTCCCCGATTCGACCATTTGCGCCAGCTGTTGGCACGTGGTCTCCACGTTCTTCATCTGCTCAGCGAACGTCCCCCGCTGCCCGGGTTGCAGGATGGCGTTGCCACCCAATGCGATAACCGTAACCTTCTTCTCGTTGCTCATTACATCACCCTTCCTATAAGTTTTGAATCCCCAACAGGGGTTTGTTCCCCGCCCCGTGGGGCGTGCTTATCACAAAGCATCTTGACACTGTCCGCTCGCGGCGGGGCAGTACATTCTTCTTGTGCTTCGATGATCTGACTTCGACCATCCCCTTCCTTTGCGATTCATTTCCACGAAGCGTCGCTGACGAACGCTCCGATCACCTCAAGTGCCCTTCTTAGCGATGATAGTTCCAAGTACTCATCCGGTTGATGCGCCTGTGCGATACTCCCCGGCCCGTAGATCACAACAGGAACCTTGATGCGCGGCACGATCTCCACTGCATCGGTCGAGTACGGGGCGATCTCCGCTTTCGGAAGCTCACCGCCCCCTGCTACCGTGGACAAGAATGCCTGCACGTACGGATCGTCCGCATCACTGACGATCGGATCCTTATAGGCAAACACGTTCATGGAAAAACGCGCTCCCTCTCTCTCCGCCTCCTCGTTTCCAAGTTGCTCGATGAGCTCAAGGACCATCTCCTTGTCCTCCATCGAGACGACGCGGATGTCGAGCTTGACCACTGCTGTGTCCGGGACGATGTTCACCTGCCACCCGCCATTGAATTGCCCTATGTTGAGCGACGTGCGACCGCGCCCCGGGTGTTCCGCAAATTTCTTGGCCCGTTCATTCAGCGACAGGCAGAAGCGCATCGCTGGGAGGATCGCGCTCACCCCCGTCTCGGGGACCGACCCGTGTGCTGCCTTACCGCTGAATTTCGCCTCCACCCACAGCTCCCCCTTCTGCCCGCAGTAGGCCTTCCCTGCAGTCGGCTCTGTTATCAGCAGGAACTGGGCGTCATCGATCAGCTCGGATTCTGCGACTGATGCCGCACCTGAATAAGCATGCTCCTCATCAGCGGTTAGAGCGAGGACGATGTCCTTCTTCGGCATCACCCCGCTGCGCGCGATGAGGAGGGCGATCTCGATGATCGTCGCCACCCCGCTCTTCATGTCCGCCGATCCCAGTCCCCACAAGCGATCGCCTTCGATATGCGGTTTGTACGGTGGATGGGTCCACTTCTCCTCATCGGCGTTCACTGTGTCCAGGTGCCCGCACAGGACGATCGATCCACTCTCCCTTCCGGGGATGCGGGCGACGAGCGAACTGCGCCCCTTAGAAAGGGGGACGAGCGTCGAATCTATCCCGTTTGCTGCGAGCAGCTCCTTGACCGCGCCGGCGATCTCATTCTCGTTTCCCGGCGGGTTGGCGCTACGGATCGACACCAGCTTCTCCAGTATGGCGAGTGTCTCGCGGTAGACAGCTTCATCGATAACGATCATCACATGATCCTCCGTAGTTTTGGGTCGAGACGGTCGCGCAGCGCGTCTCCCAGCAGATTGAACGACAACACGGCGGTGGCCAGGAACAGCCCCGGGAAGAGGATGATCCACGGGGCACGAATGATGTACGTCCTCCCCTCGTTCATCATCCCTCCCCAACTGGCGATGTACGGTGGTATCCCCACGCCGAGGAAGTTGAGCGCAGCCACCTCCATGATGGAGAAGGCGAAGGTGAACGTCGCCTGCACGATCACAGGCGAGAGGAGGTTGATCGAGATGTGGCGCACCAGGATGCGCAGCGACGGCATCCCCAGCGCGCGCGCCGCCTCGACGTAGGTGTTCTCCCGCAGCGATAGTGTTGAGCTGTACACGACGCGCACCATGCGCGGAGCCCACACGATCCCCACGGCGATGATCACGTTCAACACGCCCGGCTTGCCGAAGATGGCCATCAATGACAGGGCGAGGATGATCGCGGGGAAGGCCATCATCGCGTCGACCACCCGCATCACCACTATCCCGAAGCGGTCGTAGAAGCCGCACAACATCCCAATTGGCAGCCCAAGGAGAAGCGCAAACCCCGAGATGGATAGTCCGAGCAGGAGCGTTATCCGCGTCCCGGAGAGTGCACGGCTCAAGATGTCACGCCCGAAGTTGTCCGTTCCAAGAAGGTGTGTGATGTTCGGCCCCTGCAGACGATCGGACAGGTTTAGCTTGTTCGCCCCGTACGGTGAGATGGTCGGCCCAAATGCCGCTATGAACAGAAGCGCGACAAGGATCACCACCGCTGAAAGGGTCGTCTTCCGTTTGGTGACGAACTTGAGCGTGGCATCGAACGCCCGCCTTAGGGTCGTCGATTCGCTTGCTCGTACTTGCAGGCTGCTCTCAGTGGTCATAAGCCCTTCCTCTCCTAGTGATACCGAATCCGCGGATCGAGCGAGGCGTACGTCAGATCGGTCGCGAAGTTGACCAACACGTACAGGATCGCAACGACCATCATGATCCCCTGGATCACGGGGTAATCACGCTTCAACACCGACTGCACGATCAGGCTCCCCACACCGGGCAGAGCAAAGACGTTCTCCGTCACCACCGCTCCAGAGACGAGCGAGGCGAAGGTGAAGGAGATCACCGTGATGATCGGGATCGACGCATTGCGCAGGGCGTGCTTGACGATCACCACCCGCTCGGCAAGACCCTTGGCCCTGGCGGTGGTGATGTAATCGGCGCGCAACACGTCGAGCATGCTCGAGCGGGCAGTACGCGCCACTAGAGCGGCATTGACGAAACCGAGCGACAGGGCTGGGAGGATCAGGTTCTTCAGATTGGTCAGGTTTCCGGTATTAAACACCGACGTGAAGCCGGAGCTCGGTAACAGGTGCCACTTTCCAGCCACGACGACCATCAACATCAGCCCGAGCCAGAAGCTAGGTATCGACGCGCCGGCAAGGGCGACGAGGAGAAGCGCATTGTCCGTCCAGCTATCCTGCTTGAGGGAGGATATCACCCCAGCGGGAATGCCCACTCCAACGACAACGAGCAGCGCCATAACTCCAAGGAAGGTGCTCGTCTCAGCCCGCTCGCCGATGATCTGCAGCACCGGCCGGCGATAGAAGAGGGACTGCCCGAGGTTCCCGTGCAGGAAGTTGACGAAGTAGCGATAGAACTGAACGAGCATCGGACGGTCGAGGCCCCAACTTGCCCGCAGTTGCTCGATCTGCTCGGGAGTGGCGTTCGATCCGAGCATGACTGCAGCGGGGTCACCGGGTATGAGCTGCATGAGGATGAAGGTGATGGATATCACCAACAACGTACTGATCAGCATACCCAAGCCGCGCCGCGCAACGAATGTCAGCATCCTACCGCTCGCCCTCCATCTTGCACCTCCAGAAATTCTCTGTGCCTGCGAAAGTCAGTTCAAGCACTCGTATCGACACTCACACGTCTCCATCAGATGGCCTCCCCGACCACGGATGTGGCCGAGGAGGCGGTTACTTGTGTCTGCTACTTCTTCCAGGAATTCCAGAAGTAGGGGGAGAGCATCGGCGGGTTGGCATCGGTGCCGTATCCGCCACCGATCTCAGCGCGGATCAAGTGGAGCTGGTAAGCATCTCCAAACTTGATCGCCGGAATCTGTTTGTACCACAGATCCATGATCTGCTCCCACTTAGCGTAGCGAGCGTCAAAATCGGTGATCTTGTTCAGCTCGCTGCGCAGCGTCTGGATTTCCGGCGTGTTCCACCAGCCGGCGTAGTTCGGGTTGAGCATCAGCACGAGCGACGGATCCGGAGTTGTGCTGTAATAGGAGAACGCGATCTCCCAAGGCGGGTTGTCCGGATCGCTCTTGCTGTTACGCACGGAGAAGAACGTCGCCTTGTCGTAGACCTGCAGGTCGACGGTGAA
>JAGGSM010000038.1 GCA_021159105.1 Candidatus Bipolaricaulota bacterium | reverse complement strand
TGAGAGAAGCGTGTGAACAGAGAAAGGTTTTTTCTCCACGAAGATCGTGAAGAGCCGGAAGGAGAGAAGAGGGAAACGCTCTTCCCACGCTAAGATCGGCAAGAACGCCAGGGAAAAGATAATAGCTAGAAACGTAGGAAGAAATGTGCTTGTCTTTGCGTTCTTCGCGGGCTTGAGTGAGCGAAGCGAACGAGCGTTAGAAGAACGCAGACCGCGTAGCATGCAGAAGAATCAACTGCAGTGCCTGATCAAGGCAGATCTATGTAGCTTCTTCGCGCTCTTCGAGCACTTCGTGGTGAGCACTCCCTCTCATTTGACAGACGGGCATGGCAAGTTAATATATCGGGGTCGATATATCTAGTCCGATATAGAACGGAGGGATTGATGCACGAAAAGAGAACGCTGTTTGCGCTCATCGCCACGAATTTTCTGACGGCGATGGGGATCACGATCGTCGTCCCGTTCATCAGTAACATGGATGGGATCTTCGGAGTCGATCCGGGGTACGGGATCTGGATCATCACCATGTTCATGCTCAGCTACAGCATGGGAATGGCCATAATCGGGCGATTGAGCGATTCCGTCGGACGACGTCCGGTATACGTTACCTCACTTGCCCTCTTCGCCGGCGGCTTGTTGTTGAGCGCTCTCGCGCCCAACTTCGGCTGGGTCCTTTCCGGGAGGTTCCTGCAGGGGCTGGGCGCGAGCGGTGCGCTTCCGATCGCGCAGACGATCGCCTATGAGCGGTTTGGTGATCGCAAGGGATTGGTGATGGGAGGGGTCAGCGCGGCGTTTGGGATCGGTGTTGTCGCGGCGATCAACCTGGGCGGAGGGATCTACAGCCTGTGGGGGTGGCGCGCGGTCTTCTTCGTCACCTTTGGCCTGTCCCTGATCGGTTTTGCCATCTCCTTCCTCATACCTGAAACGTTGCGTGTGCGCAAGAGGATGAGCCTCGATCTTGGTGGGATCGTGTCGTTTGGGGTGGCGATCGCTTCTTTCATGCTCATGTTCAGGGGGTTGTCCGCTGGAGCGTTCCTCTCAAGTGCTGTCCTTCCTTACGCCATCGTTCTCATCCTTTCCGCCGTAACTTTTCTTCTTGTTGAACGGCGAGTTGAGCATCCGGCGATCGATCTGCGTTTGTTTCGTAACAGGGCGTTCTTCCTGGTGATCATCACGGCAATCCTCGGTGGGATCGGGATGTTCATCTTCCAGACGTTCCTTCCCGGCTTTGCGCAAATTCTGCTTGGTTACACAGTGGCGCAGGCATCGTATTCGATGGACGTGATGGCTCTAATGATGATCATCTCCGCGGGCCTCACCGGGGCGATGAGTGACAAGTTTGGCCCGGAGAGGGCACTTCTGTTCTCGCTTGTCGCAACGGCGCTCGCGTTCTACTTGATTACTGCCATCGCCAGCCCGGGCGTGGCCTATTACCTTGGAAGCGCTGTCGCTGGAGTTGGCCTGGGGAGCCTGATGACGCCGATCAACGTGATCGGGATGCGCGAGGGGGGAGTGGGGCACGAGGGCGTCTCCTCGGGGATCGTGAGCCTGTCGCGCACGACGGGAGGGATCATCGGCCCGACGATCGCCGGGTTCATCCTCTCCCGCACAGATTTCTCGTCCCTGTTCGCCCTCGACAACATCTTGGGGGCCTACCATCGCATCTACCGGTTTGGGTTCTGGACGCTCGTGGTGGGTGCGTTTGCGGGACTGCTACTACTTATGACACGAAGAACAAGGAGTGGGTAGATGATGAAAAGACTGATAGTTTGCGCTCTGCTGGCGGTAATGGCGCTAGGTGCGGTTGCACTTGCCGACGATGTGGTTTCGGTCCAGAAGATCCTCGATGCATCGAACGCGCTGCAGACGTTCAGCGCCACGATCATGATGACGCAGTACAGCGGGAAGAAGGCATCGACGATCGAGTTTCAGTTCACCTACGTTCCGCCGACGAAGATGCGGATCGAGTACACAGCACCAAAGGCGCTTGTCGGGCAGCTACTGATCATAAATGGGGATCAGTTGTACACGTACATGCCAGCACTGCACCGATCCCTGCACAGGACGGTGAGTGGAGACGGCGGAGACGAAGGTAAGGAGATGGGCTTTCTCTACTACTTCGTCAACCGAAGCCTGAGCGAGTTCTCGCAAGCCTACACCATCTCACCGATCGATGGGCCTGAGAAATACACCTACGAATACAACGGCAAAGAGGTCTCCTACAACGCTTGCAAGCTTGAACTCATCGGAGAGTATGGAAGACAGATTGTGTGGTGCGACGCGGCGAGCCTTGTCCCGATCGCGATAGATATCTACGATGGCGACACACTGACAATTGAGATCCGGGTTGTCGACTACGAGTACAACGGGATCGTCCCGGAAGCGGCTTTCGTGATTCCAGATTGAGGAGGTGCTGAGATGGAAGGAATCAGAGGAGGGCACTTGAGGTTCTACATCCTCAAGCTTCTCCTCACTGAGGAATTCACCGGCTATGGCTTGATGAAGCGCATCAAAGAAGAAACGGGCTTCTGGAAGCCATCTACGGGATCACTGTATCCCCTTCTCGATGCGATGAAGGAACAACAATTGATCACGGAGACGGTGGAGCCGGGGGGAGGGAAGCGCTGGTCGATCACACCCGAGGGAAGGTCTGTTTACGCAGAAGCAAATGATGTCAAGCAGGAGTTGTTCGAAAACATGCGTAACTCGATGCTCGTCTTCGCCAAGGTATTCGGGCGGGGCGATTTGGAGGAGATCGTCAAGCGGCTCGACCAATGGAAGACGGAGCGGAAGGACCTCGGTGAGGTCGCCTCCCTGTTCATGGAGGTCCACGACGCACTGTGGTCGCTGCATGACCTCACGGGCAAACAGAAGAGGAGAGCAATTGAGATCCTCAGCACAGCGCGCGATGAGTTGAAGGCGCTGCAGGAAGAGAGCAACGCGTGAGGCGAGATACATTGGACATTCTTGATGCTGCAAGCAAGCTACGGTTGTCCTCAGAACGGCAATCCGTTATAGTTAGCCATCTAATGATTAGACTACTAAGTATTCCTGCGCGTCGGTGGAGGCCAAATGTGTGGCAAGGAAGAGAGTGATCTCATTGGGCATCTGTTGACGCGTATCTGCAAACTGTCGCGCGATCGCTCGCGTACCCTGATGGCAGAGATCGGTATCCACTGCGGGCAAGGGATCGCGCTCTATCAGCTGTGGCAGAAGGACGGGATAACACAATCAGAGCTTGCACGCAGCCTGCGACTCGCGCCAGCTACCGTCACGACGGCGCTACAGCGGATGGAGAGGATCGAACTGATCGAGCGGCGGGCCGATGAGCGCGATCAGCGCATCTCACGCGTTTTCCTCACCGACAAAGGGCGTTCTCTGCGCGAGAAGGTCGAGGAGAACTGGCATAGGCTGGAAGAACAAGCGCTCTTAGGATTTTCAGAAGAGGAGAGGAAGTCCATGCACGGTTATCTCCTGCGGATACATGCGAATCTGGACAGCGTACGTGGCCTCGATGCTGAAGCCATGGCTGGAACCGGCAGAGGAGCGCGAGTGTGAAATCACTGCGCCGGATGTTCTCCTTTGTGAAGCCATATCGCGTTCAGGCGATCATTGCCATGATCCTCCTCCTAGGGATGGTCGGGGCTGACCTCCTCGTCCCTCGCCTGACGCAGCGCATCATCGACCGCGGGATCGCTGCCCACGATATGCACGTTATCGCAACAACGGCGTTGATCATGGTCGGTGTCGCTCTCCTCAGCGCTCTCTTTTCGATCGGCAACACCATCCTCTCGGTGCGCGTTGGGCAGGGGTTCGCCGCAGACGTGCGAAGCAGCATTGTTCACAAGGTGCAGACGTTCTCGTTCGGCAATCTCGATCGCTTGCGCACGGGCAAGCTCCTCGTGCGCACGACGAGCGATGTGAACATGGTGCAGTCGATCGTGGCGATGTCCCTTCGCATCCTTACCCGCGCTCCTGCGTGGATTGTGGGAAGTATCGTCATGCTCGTCATCACAAGCAAGAGGCTGTCCCTCGTTATGATGGGATTCCTCCCGCTTATCGCCATACTGATCCTGCTGTTCATGCGCAAGGCGCAGCCGATGTTCCTCTCTGTGCAGAGGGCGCTCGATCGATTGAACGGTGTTCTTCAGGAGAACCTGGCTGGGATGCGCTTGATCAAAGCATTCGTGCGTGTTGCCCATGAGAAGGAGCGCTTCAGCGAGGCGAATACCGAGCTGATGCTGAAGAACATCCGTGTGATGCAACTGATGGCGCTCCTCATTCCAACGATGCTCCTGACCATCAACCTGGGGGTCGTTGCCGCGGTATGGTTTGGTGGTGTCTCCGTCATCAACAAGAGCTTGACAGTGGGACAGCTCGTCGCCTCGATCAACTACATGAACTTCGCCCTCTTCCCGATCCTCATGCTGGCGGGGATGATCGGCCCCCTCTCCGCCGCCGATGCCTCGTCGGCTAGGATCCTGGAAGTCCTCGATAGCGAGGCTGATGTTAAGGAGAAGAGTAACGCTCGGCCCCTTGAAAACGTCACGGGACGCGTTGAGTTCGACGACGTCTCGTTCAGCTACTCGCGCGATGGACAAGACTCGGTCCTCAAAGGGATCAGCTTCGTTGCCGAGCCTGGGGAGACGGTGGCCATCCTCGGGGCGACCGGTTCGGGGAAGTCATCGCTGATCCACCTCATTCCCAGGTTCTACGACGTGAGCGCTGGGGCCGTAAGGATCGATGGGATCGATGTACGTGAGGTGACGCTCACTTCCCTCAGGGCGCACATCGGCCTTGCGCTGCAGGAGGCGGTCCTGTTCGGCGGGACGATCCGCGACAATATCTGCTACGGGAGGCCGCAGGCAAGCGATGCGGAGATGATCGCTGCGGCCACGGCTGCGCAGGCGCACGCGTTCATTGCCTCTCTCCCGGATGGATACGACACCCGTGTCGGAGAACGCGGAGTGACCCTGTCCGGCGGGGAGAAGCAGCGGATCGCCATCGCCCGCGCCCTTCTCGTACGCCCGAAGATCCTCATCCTCGATGACTCAACGAGCGCGGTAGATGTGGAGACAGAGGCGCTTTTGCAGGATGCCCTCGATGCCCTGATTGCGCGGTCGAAGAACGTTGCAACGAGGTTCATTGTTGCACAGCGGATCAGCACCGTCCTGCTGGCCGATAAGATCATCGTCCTCGATCGCGGGGAGATCGCAGCGATTGGGACGCACAAGGAGCTTCTTGCGACCTCTCCCATCTATCAGGAGATCTACAGATCACAGCTTGGAAACGGGGGTGATCGAGATGCCCAGAGATGAGGGAGCACGCACGAGTAGTGGACACGGCCCAGGGATGCCCGGCCCAGGAGGACACGGGCGCAGCACGAAGATAGAAAAGGCACGCGATCCGCGGGGAGCGCTGCGCCGCCTGCTGCAGTACCTGCGTTCGCAGAAAAGGCTTCTCATTGTCGTTTTGATCCTCGCTGTGGTCGGAACAGTCTTGGGCCTGTTCGGTCCTTTCCTGCTGGGGCTCGCGATCGACAAAGCGATCAAGAGAGCAGACCTGCGTGAGCTGCTGCGCGTGAGCCTAGCGATGCTCGGAGTATATCTCGGATCATGGTTAAGCCAGATCGGGCAGAACGTGCTCATGGCGAGGGCCTCACAACGAGCGATGCGTGAGCTGCGCGCACACCTGTTCTCGCACCTGCAGACACTCAGCCTCAGCTTCTTCGATCGCCACCCGCACGGCGATCTGATGAGCCGGCTGACGAACGACATGGACAACATCAGCCGGGTGCTCTCCCAGAATGCCACGCAACTGTTCACGGGCTTTCTCACGTTGTTCGGCATCCTGGGAATGATGTTCGCGCTCAGTCCATACCTAGCGCTCGGATCGATGCTCGTCTTCCCGCTGATGTTCGTATTGGTGGCGTTCGTGGGCAAGCGCACGCGTAAGGGGTATCGCGGTCTGCAGGCGAAGATCGGCCAACTGAATGGCCAGCTGGTAGAGATGTACAGCGGTCAGCGGGTGATCATCGCCTTCGCCCAGCAGGAGGCAACTCTGCAGAGATTCGACGTGGCGAACGAGGCTGTCCGGCGGATGGGGATCAGGGCGCAGACCTACGCGATGCTCATGCCTCCTCTCCTCGGGATTCTCTCCAACGCCAACACCGCGGTGATCGCCGGCCTCGGTGGATGGATGACGCTGCACGGGATGGCAAGCGTGGGAATAATCGCCGCGTTCATCATGTACTCGCGCCGCTTCGCACAGCCACTGCGGCAGTTGGGAAACCTGTACAACCAGGTGCAGGGGGCGCTCGCCGGGGCGGAGCGTATCTTCGAGATCATCGATACTAGGCCGGAGATCACCGATTCGCCTGACGCGATAGAGCTCACGCGGATTGCAGGCGAGGTGGCCTTTGACCACGTAAGCTTCTCCTACCTACCGAACGTGCCGGTGTTGAAGGACATATCCCTCTCCGTGAAGCCGGGACAGGCGATCGCGCTCGTCGGGCCAACCGGCGCTGGGAAGACGACGATCGTCAATATCCTAACGCGCTTCTACGATATCGACAGCGGAGAGATCACCATCGACGGCGTGGATATCCGCCGGGTGAAGAGGGACAGCCTGCGCAGGCAGTTGGGGATCGTGCTGCAGACGACCTTCCTGTTCTCAGACTCCGTCATGGAGAACATCCGCTACGGCCGGCTCGAGGCCACTGATGAAGAGGTGATCGCCGCTGCCAGGATCGCCAACGCTGATCAGTTCATCAGGAGACTACCAAACGGGTATGACACCATCCTCTCAGAGCGCGGCGGGAACCTGTCCGAGGGGCAGCGGCAGTTGATCGCCATCGCGCGCGCGGTCCTTGCAAACCCAAGGATCCTCATCCTCGATGAGGCGACGAGCAGCGTCGATACCCGTACCGAGGTGAGCATCCAGAGCGCTCTCCTCAAGCTGATGCAGGGGCGCACGAGCTTCGTCATCGCCCATCGGCTGAGCACGATCAGAAACGCCGATCAGGTACTGGTGATCGATGGTGGGAGGATCGTCGAGCGCGGTAATCATGACGAGCTGATCGCAAAGAAGGGATTCTACTACCGCCTGTACACGAGCCAGTTCCGCGGTGCGGAGGGCGGCTGATGAAGCGCGCTTGAAGGTGTAGATCGTGTAATAATATCACCTAAAAGCACCTCTTGTGCCTGAAATAGGCGATCATCCCTAGGGCGACGAGTACCATCAGACCCAATGCCCAGAAGTATCCATAATGCCAAGAGAGCTCCGGCATCCAGTGGAAGTTCATCCTATAGATACCGGTGATGAACGTCAACGGGATGAAGATGGTGGCGATGATCGTTAACACTGTCATTATCTCGTTCATCCGGTTGCTGGTGCTTGAGAGATAGATGTCGAGCGTGCCAGTCATAATGTCACGAAACGACTCCACGGTCTCGATGACCTGCAACGTATTCTCGTGGACATCGCGCAGGTAGAGAAGCTCTCTCCTCATCCTCCGGATGAAACCACCCGCATTCGTGACCTATCTATCGCGTCTTCTCACCGTCGGACGCGAGATTTGACACTTACCCCCCGCTTAGGTGTACATTGTGTCAAAA
>JAGGSM010000198.1 GCA_021159105.1 Candidatus Bipolaricaulota bacterium | reverse complement strand
TCGAAGCGCAGGGCGCTGATGTCGTTGATGATCGTGGCTCCGCTATCGATCGCCGCGTGGGCCACCGCCGACTTCGTCGTATCGACCGAGACCAGCACATCGCTCCTTAACGTAAGAGCTTCGACCACCGGGACGACGTGTGCCAATTCCTCATCGAGGCTGACCGGGCGCGCCCCCGGGCGGCTCGATTCACCGCCGATATCGACGATGTCCGCCCCTTCCTCCACCATCTCAAGCGCTCGGGCCACCGCCAACTGCGTGGTGGTGTAGCGCCCGCCGTCGTAGAACGAGTCGGGGGTGAGGTTCAGCACCCCCATCACCAACACTCTATTCCTCTCCTCAAACCATCGCGTTAGTCTCTCCATTTCAGATCGCTACTAGTATACCACACGAGGCCCGTTCATGAGGCGGTTTGACGCTGGCGGTCCGGGCCACTACAATTCTACTTAACGAGACACGAGAGGGGTGGTTAATATCATCAAGGTACTTCTGACGAAGACGATAGATTCTCTGGGCAGTGTGGGCGAGGTGGTTGAGGTCGCTGACGGTTATGCGCGCAATTTCCTCATCCCCAAGCGCTACGCCGTTACGCCCAACGAACACAACATCGCGCTCTACGCCAAGGAGCGAGAGGCTCATCTGGCAGAGATCGAGGAGCGCGAGGAGAGGGCAAAGCGACTGCGCGACACGCTCGCCGACCGCGTTCTCGTGTTCACCCGCAAGGCGCACGACAACAAGAAGCTGTACGGATCAGTGCGCGCAGAGGACATCATCTCCAAGATCGAGGAAGAGATCGGTGAGCACATCGAGAGCGGCCGCGTACAGATGGAGGAGTCGATCGAGACGCTGGGAGAGCACGCAGTGACGATCAATCTGTACAAGGACATCAATGTCGAACTGCGCATCCGCGTGGATGAGGAGGGTGCGACTAAAGAGGAGTAGCCCCGCATGAAGAGCGGGTTGCATGCTTTAACGCTGGTAGTGTTCATTCTCGCCGCTTTCGTGTGCGCACGTGGCGGCGAGATGTCTCTTTATGTCGACGGTGAAGAAATAACCCTCTCTCAAGGGATCATCCAGCAGGGGGGCGATCTGCTAGTGCCGCTGCGGGAGTTCGGCCTGCAACTAGGGATCCAGGCTGATCTCATCGAGGAAGAGGGTTTAATCAGGATTAGAAGCACCAGCGGGGAGCAGCTCTTCGCGATCGATCACTTCCCTCTTTACAACGACATCTACTACATCCAACTCCCCGAGCTGGTAGCGCTCGCCGGGGCGAGGATGCACACGCTGGGAAGTGACATCTACATCGAGTCAGACGCACCTCACCTAAACGGGATCGATGCGTCGGCCGATAAGGTGAGTGTCCGTTTCGACGGGTTCGTGCCGTATGAGATAGTTGCAGAGGGTGGCAAGGCGCTGCGCGTTCGCTTCTATCACTGCCTCCTCAAAACGCAACCGCGTCAGGTCAGCCTGCAGGGGAGCACGATAAGCTCTGTCGCGTTGACAAAGAGCGGGAAGCACTGCGCCGATCTGGTGATCACTATTGCAGATGACTCCGCACTGCAGATCAAGCGCTTCGCGACCGATGGCTTCTACTCGGTCTCCATAGCCTTCGGTCGCCGGCCATTGACCGAGACGGAGGAGACGATATCTGCCTACATCACCTATCACGAGATCTCAACCGATCTCGGCGAAGGCCCTGTGAAGGTGAACTACCTGAAGATCGATGAGTGGCGCGATCACTACCGGCTCGTCCCGGCGATATCGGGTGGTGGGATCGGAACCCTCTCTTCCCTGCGGCAAGTGGCCCTGGAACACGGAGCGGATGCGGCGATAGACGCAAACTCCTTCGACACGAGCACGAGCGTCCCACTCGGGCTCCTTATCATCAACGGGAAGGTACTGAGCCTAGGGCACACAAGGCAGGCGGTGCTGGGGATCGACCTGTTCGGGAGGCTTAGCTTCTTCAACGAACAGGCATCCCTCTTCCTGCGCTCCGGGGATACGAGGATCACAATCGACGACGTCGACAAGCCGATCGGGGATGGAGAGGTGGTCATGATAACCTCGGGCTACTCCGGGCCGCTGACGCGCGGATTCATCGACTCCTTCCGCGTGGTGAAGATCAAGGAAGATCGCGTCACCTCCGTGCAGGAAGGACCCTATGTGATCACCGATCCCCAGGCCGATCTCCTCATCGCCAGCGGTGACGCCAGATCGCGCATATCATCTCTTCACGTCGGTGATGAGGTAAGCTACGGGTTCACACTCGATCAGGGGAATCTTCTCATAACGGACGCGGTGAGCGCCGGACCGCTCCTTTACCTGAACGGAAACGATGTGTTGGACCGGCAAGAAGAGGGGTTCGACACTGAGCTCTACCCGGCAAGTGGCCTGGCCGCACGCAGCCTGCTGGCGACTGACTGGTACGGCGCGCTTGTCATGCTGACGGTGGAGAAGAGCGAGCAGAGCGTGGGAACTGATCTTTCCGGGCTGATCGAGCTGCTCCACGAGCTTCCGATCAGGATAAAGAGCGCGATCGCCCTGGGTGGCGGGAACGCGTGCTCACTCGTGTTCAATGATGGTACGACCTACCGGGAGGTCTCATCCGGCGGGAAGGTTGCGGTCGGGCTGCTCCTGGTGCCAACGGATCGATGAGGTCCCTTGCGCGCGATGCCCTGTTGATGGCCCTTGCCACCGCCATCTCGCGGGTGTTCGGCCTGTTTCGAGATGTGGCGATCGCTGATAAGTTCGGGGCGAGCGGCGCCTACGATGCCTTCCTGATCGCCTTTTTCCTCCCGGTGTTCCTGCGGCAGCTCCTAGCTGAAGGGGCGCTCTCCACCGCTCTTATCCCCGTGTACACACAGTCGCTTGTGGATAACGACGATGCGGACCTGCTTGCGAGCAACGTCCTTTCGCTCCTCATCGTCCTCTTCCCAATCATCGTCGGCGCAGGAATCTTGCTTGCCCCGTTCTACCTGCCCTTTCTAGCAAGCGGCTTCGATCCTGAGAAGCTGGCCCTCTCGATATCCGTCTCGCGCATCGTCTTCCCGTTCATCGCCTTCGTCGGGATCGCAGCGGCGTTCATGGGGATACTGAACGCGCACCACCGTTTCTTCGCCCCCTCCCTCGCCCCGGTCTGGTTCAATATCGGGATGATCTCAGGTGTGCTCTTCTTCTCGAAGCTCTTTCCTGCTCACCCGATCTACGGCCTCGCCGTTGGCGTGCTCCTCGGTGGGGCGGGGCAGCTTGTCTCGCAGATCCCTTCCCTGCGCAAGGTCGGGTTCCGCTTCCACTTCACCCTGTGGCCACTGCACCCAGGCGTGCGCAGGATGGCCCGATTGATGCTCCCCGCCGTGTTCGGCCTGGCGGTGACGCAGATAAACCTGCTGGTGGACAACAAGCTCGCCTCTTACCTGGGGAACGGGGGGGTGTCGTCGCTACAGTACGCGATGCGCCTCTTCCAGCTCCCACTTGGGATCTTCGCCGTCAGCATCGCCAGCGCGCTTCTGCCCCGCTTCTCCGCATCGCTCGCCCGTGGAGAGAATGATCGCTTCTCATCGTATCTTTCTGACGGGATCAGCGCCAGTGCGCTCATCCTCCTTCCGGCGATGGCGGGGTTGTACGCGATCGGGCCAAACGTGATCCACCTTCTCTTTCAGCACGGGAGCTTCTCCGCCGGTGACACCTCCCGCACCTGGCTCGCCCTATCGTTCTACCTCGTTGGGGTCCTCCCCTACGGACTGGTGTTCATTCTCACGCGTGCCTACTATGCCCTGGGAAGAACGCGCGTTCCTCTCATCGCTTCCGGGTTTGCCGTGGCAGCGAACATCATATGCGACATCATGCTGGTCACGCCGATGCGGGTCGGCGGGTTGGCGCTGGCGACATCGATCGCCGGCGTGGTGAACGTGGCGATCCTCGCCTTCTTCCTGCGCCAAGAGCTCCCCACCCCTGCGAGTATCGGCCCACGCTTGTTGAAGATCGCCCTGGGAACGGGGATCGTTTTTCTGGCCGCGTGGGGGACGCGCCTCGCGGCAACGGGCGAGTGGATGAGCGTCATCCTCCCGATCGTCGCGGCGATGGGCGCATATCTCGTCTTCGTCCGCGCAAGCGGCCTGTGGCGGCTGCTGCGACCTAGAGGATCCTAGAGATCAGCGGGTGTAGCCGAGCTGCTGTTTGGCCTCACTGGACAGCATGTCCGGCGTCCATGGTGGATCCCACACCAGGCTCACTTCGACGTCTGTGTCCGGGAACGACTCGCGCAGCGCCTGCTCGGCGTTACCAGCGAGCATCCCGGCAAGCGGACAGCCCGGGGTGGTCAGGGTCATGTCGACACTGATCTTCCCTTCTTCGATCTTGATGCTGTAGATCAGGCCCAGGTCGACAATATTGACCCCCAACTCGGGGTCGATCACATTCTCCAAACTCGAACGGATGCTGCTCTCTGTAATCTCCATCTTACCCTCCTGTTGTCTATCTCAAAGGCTCATGGCGCTCGCCTGCTCTCGCGCCCAGCGATCGATATCCATTATCCTGGCCAGGCTCATCTTCTCACTTTGCGTATCATCCCGCTCCTCCCAGCGATCGAAGATGAGGCGCAGGCCATGAGCGATCTTCGTAAATCCGATCTCTCCACGCAAGAATCTCTTAACTAGGACCTCGTCCGCTGCGTTCACCGCCGCTGGGGCGCTCCCCCCGCGCACGCCGGCAGCGAGAACCGTGACGAACGCCGGGTAGCGCACCGGGTCGAGTGGCTCAAACGAGATCTTGGAGAGCTCCTCAAGCCCGAGGCGCGGGAGATCCGTGGCGATCCTCTGCGGGTAGACGAGAGAGTACTGAATCGGGATGCGCATGTCTGAAGCCGCCAGCTCGGCGATGATCGAGCCATCGACGTACTCGACAAGGGAATGGATCACCGACTGCGGATGGACGATCGGGTCGATCCGCTCATAGGGCACATCGAACAGGTGATGAGCCTCGATCACCTCGAACGCCTTGTTGACCATCGTCGCCGAATCGATCGTGATCCGCGATCCCATCGCCCAGTTTGGGTGGTGCAGGGCGTCCTGTGCGCTCACGCTCGCCAGTTCTTCGAGCGGGGTGTTCAGGAACGGCCCTCCGGAGGCGGTGATGATGATCCTTTCTATCTCTTCGTGTTTCCCCGCGCGCAGGCTTTGGAAGATGGCGTTGTGCTCGCTATCTATCGGGAGGATCGTCCCTCCCTTGTCGCGCAGCAGCTTCGTCACCAGCTCGCCGCCGATGACCATGCTCTCCTTGTTCGCCAGGGCGAGCGTACGCCCGCAGGAAAGGGCGGCGAGGCTCGGGGAGAGGCCGATCGCCCCGACCAGTGCATTCACCACCAGATCAACATCCGGATAACAGGCCAATCTCTCCAGACCGTCTCTTCCCGACAGAACGGCCAGAGATGGGAAACGCTCGCTGAGGGCTCTTGCTCCCTCCTCTTCAGCGACCGAAACGACGACAGGGGAGAAGCGCTCGATCTGCTCGCTCAACAGGCCAACGTTGCTGCCGGCCGCCAGGCCAACAACTTCGAACTCATGCCCGGCACGATTGAGCCGCCCGACCACATCGAGTGTCTGCGTGCCAATCGACCCAGTCGATCCGAGGATGACGATGCGTCTTTTTCGCACAGTACTAGGTAACCGCTTCCGGAATCAACGATGCGAACAGCTCCTGCAGTTCCTTCCCTGCGATGATCTCCTTCTCCAGAAGAGCGCTCGCCAGCCGATCGAGCATAGAGCGGTTGTTGCTGAGGATCTCCTTTGCCTTCCTGTACGATTCGGTGATCAAAGAGCGGATCTCGCTATCGACAAGCGAGGAGAGAGCCTCGGAGTGTTCGTTGCTCTTCACGATCTCCTCGCCGAGGAAGACATCCATGTGTTCGCGCGCCAGGCTGATCGGACCGAGCTTCTTGCTCATCCCGTACTCCACGACCATCCGCTTAGCGAGCTTGGTCGCCTGCTTCAGGTCGTCGTAGGCCCCGGTAGTAAAGTCGTTGAACACGACCTCCTCGGCGGCGCGTCCGCCGAACAGGGTGATCAGCTTATCGTTCAGCTCCTCCTCGGAGACGATGTACTTCTCCTCCAGCGGGAGCTGCAGCGTGAAGCCGAGTGATCCGTCTCCGCGCGGGATGATGGAGATCTTGTGCACCGGATCGGCCTTGGGCAGGAGGCGGCCGAGGAGGGCGTGCCCAGATTCATGATAGGCAATGCGCTCACGGATTTCCTTGGAGAGGATGATTCCCTTGCGTCGCACCCCAGCGATAACGCGGTCCGCTGCCTCCTCGAAGTCGGACATTTCGACGATGCTCTTGTTTTCCCGCGCGGCCAGGAGCGCGGCTTCGTTGCACAGGTTCTTCAGATCAGCGCCCACAAAACCGGGCGTCTGGCGGGCAAGGACAGCGGGATCCACATCCGGCGATATGGTCTTCCCGCGCAGGTGCACCCTGATGATCTCCTCGCGCCCTTTTAGCTCCGGGCGGGGGACGGTGATCCGGCGGTCGAAACGCCCGGGGCGCAGGAGGGCCGGGTCGAGGACATCGGGCCGGTTCGTCGCCGCCAACATGATGATCCCTTTGTTCGGCTGGAAGCCATCCATCTCCGCCAGCAGTTGATTGAGCGTCTGCTCTCGCTCATCGTGTCCACCCCCTAGGCCAGCACCGCGCTTTCGCCCGACAGCGTCTATCTCATCGATGAAGATGATACACGGCGCGCTCGCCTTCGCCTTCACGAACATGTCGCGCACTCGTGCCGCTCCGACGCCGACAAACATCTCCACGAAGTCGGAGCCACTGATGAAGAAGAACGGAACGTGCGCCTCTCCGGCGATTGCCTTGGCGAGGAGCGTCTTTCCCGTCCCCGGTGCGCCGACAAGGAGGATCCCCTTCGGGATCTCCGCTCCCAGCTGCGCAAAGCGCTTCTGATCCTTGAGGTAATCGACGATCTCTTCTACTTCTTCCTTCACCTCATCGATGCCGGCGACGTCGGCGAACGTCACCTGCGTTGTCTCCGGGCGAACGAGCTTCGCCTTCGATTGGCCGAACTGCATCGCGCCGCCGCCCTGCGTCTTGCGCATGATGTAGATCCAAACGACAACCAACAGGCCGATCGGGAGGATGGACATCAACACGGAGAGCAACCATCCGTTGTTTGAGGGCGGTTCATACTTGATCTGCACGTTGTTGTCGCGCAGGAACGGCTCATACAGGGTTTTGTCGTCCGGAAGCTCAACGGTGAACTTACTCCCGTCGGTCATCACCCCTGTCCCCTGGTTGTCCTTGATCGAGATCGATGCGACCTGCCCGTTCCCCACCATGCTGCGGAAGAGCGAGTAATTGACCTCCTGCAGCGCCTTGTTCCCCCCAAACCATGATTGGAAGATGATTAGGCCTATAATCACGAGCACGGTGATCAAGGCAATATTCCTTAAGTTTCTATTTCGTAAGTCTCTCAATGGGTCTTTTTCCACAATCCACTCCTTAACTGAACCGTCGTGAATTCTAGCGCCCAATCATCTATACGTCAAATACAGATCTGTACGGACGTTTAGTTCATGGACAGCACATGCGGGGCCTGTCTCTGCAGTGGCCTATCTGTGCAGGATACGCCGCCACAGCTGCACCTGCGGCAACGATCGTTCCCGCCCATGGACGATGCGCACGATGTTAGCCCGATGGTTGAAGATGATGAACAGGGCCAGAGCACAACTGATGCCAAGGAGGAGCGGGTGATAGTGAGCACCCGCGAGAAGATTCAGAAGGACAATGCTGATCGGAACGGATA